>NZ_JBJHAT010000003.1:0-267675 GCF_054051175.1 Blastococcus sp. SYSU DS0753
TGGTGGGTGCGGTGTGCGGGATGGTTGTGGGCTGGGCGGTGTGGGGGCAGGGGGGCGGGGCGCGCGCCGCCCCCCCCCCCCCCCCCCCCCCCCCCCCCCCCCCCCCCCCCCCCCCCCCCCGGCCCCGTCCAGAGGCTCGCCGCGAGCGTGCGAGCGGCGAGGAGGACGGGGTCCTTTCTCAGTGGCTGTGCCCGTGGCCGTGCGAGTGGCCGTGGGTGTGGTGCCCACCGCCGTCGTGGTCGTGCTCCTCCTCGGGAGCCTCGACGACGGCGGAGTCGGTCGTCAGGACCATCGCCGCGATCGAGACGGCGTTGCCCAGCGCGGCCTTGGTGACCTTCACCGGGTCGATGACCCCCTGCCCGGCCAGGTCGCCGTACTCACCGGTCGCGGCGTTGAAGCCGTTCCCGGTGCCGAGGTCGCGCACCTTGGCGACGACGACGCGGCCCTCGAACCCGGCGTTGTCGGCGATCTGCACCAGCGGGGCCTCCAGCGCGGTGCGGACGGCGCGCGCGCCGGTCAGCTCGTCGCCGGTCAGCTCGAGGGCGTCGATCGCGCTCGCGGCGTGCACCAGCGCCGAGCCACCGCCGGGGATCACGCCCTCTTCCACCGCCGCGCGGGTGGCGGCGATGGCGTCCTCGATGCGGTGCTTGCGCTCCTTGAGCTCCACCTCGGTCGCCGCGCCGACCCGGATGACGCCGATGCCGCCGGCCAGCTTGGCCAGCCGCTCCTGCAGCTTCTCGCGGTCCCAGTCGGAGTCGGTCGCGTCGATCTCGCGGCGGATCTGCGCGACGCGGTCGCCGATGGTCTCCGACGTGCCGCCGCCGTCGACGATGGTCGTCGCGTCCTTGGTCACGGTGACCCGGCGCGCGGTGCCGAGCACCTCCAGGCCCACCTGGTCGAGCTTGAGGCCGACGTCCTCGCTGACCACCTGACCGCCGGTGACGACGGCGAGGTCGGTCATGAACGCCGTGCGCCGGTCGCCGAAGTAGGGCGACTTCACGGCGACGACCTTGATGGTCTTGCGGATCGAGTTGACGACCAGCGTGGACAGCGCCTCGCCCTCGACGTCCTCGGCGACGATCAGCAGCGGGCGGCCCCCGGTCGACAGCACCTTCTCCAGCAGCGGCAGCAGGTCGGCCAGAGCACTGATCTTGCCGCTGACCAGCAGCACGAGGGCGTCCTCGAGGACGGCCTCCATGGCCTCGGGGTCGGTGACGAAGTACGGCGAGAGGTAGCCCTTGTCGAACTGGACGCCCTCGGTGACGTCGAGCTCGGTGTCCAGGGTGTTGCTCTCCTCGACGGTGATGACGCCGTCCTTGCCGACGCGCTCCATCGCCTCGCCGATCAGCTCGCCGACCTCGGCGTCCTGGGCAGAGATGGTGGCGACACCCGCGATCGCGTCGCGCTTCTCGACCGGGATGGCGGCGGCGTCGAGCGCGGCGTGCACGGCGTCGACCGCGGCACGCATACCGCGGCCCAGCGCCATCGGGTTGGCCCCGGCGGCGACGTTGCGCATGCCCTCGTGCACCAGCGCCTGGGCGAGCACGGTGGCGGTGGTGGTGCCGTCGCCGGCGACGTCGTTGGTCTTGGTCGCGACGCTCTTCGCCAGCTGGGCGCCGAGGTTCTCGTACGGGTCCTCGAGCTCCACCTCGCGGGCGATGGTGACGCCGTCGTTGGTGATGGTGGGAGCGCCGAACTTCTTGTCGATGACGACGTTGCGGCCACGCGGGCCGATCGTCACCTTCACGGCGTCGGCGAGCTTGTCGACACCGCGCTCGAGGGCGCGGCGCGCATCCTCGTTGAACTTGATGATCTTGGCCATGGGCCCTTCCGATCAGGGAGTGCTGGGCGAAGACGACCGCCCCGGGACCCGGTGTTCGGGTCGCCGGGGCGGACGCAACGTGCTGGAACGGCCCCCTCGCAGGGCCCCGCGGGGAGCGGAGCGAGGCGTGGGGGGCGAGGGGGTCCTTCTACTTCTCCACGACGGCGAGCAGGTCGCGGGCGGAGAGCACGAGGTACTCCTCGCCGGCGTACTTGACCTCGGTGCCGCCGTACTTCGAGTAGATGACCACGTCGCCGACGTTCACGTCGAGCGGAACGCGGTTGCCGTTGTCGTCGATGCGGCCGGGGCCGACGGCGACGACGGTGCCCTCCTGGGGCTTCTCCTTGGCGGTGTCCGGGATGACCAGACCGGACGCGGTGGTGGTCTCGGCCTCGTTGGCCTGGACCACGACGCGGTCCTCCAGCGGCTTGATGCTGACCTTGGTAGCGGTCGTCACGTCGGTGACGCCCCCTTCGGTGTAGGACGGCAGGGATGTTCGATGCTGTGGCACGGGGTCCGGGCACCCGCCGTCGCGGGGGTCGGGCGCCAGCCCGTGTCGTTTGGCACTCTACCCAGGAGAGTGCCAGCCGCTCAACCCGGTCGCCGAGGTGGGTGACGTGGGGGCTGACCAGCCCGTGCGCCACCCTGTGCAGGTGGACCGGCCGACCGACGAGCAGACCGTCGAGACCGTGCGCCAGCTGCGCGCGCTGGTGACCCCGGAGGGCGCCAGGGCGCTGTCGCGCGCGGCGACGCTGCTGGACGAGGGGACCGATGCGGTCACCGCGCTGACGCGGCTGCGCGCCGAGGTGGGCACCGATCTCGCCGGGCCGGCATGGGGCATCGCCCGGCAGCGGCAGAAGGCGCGGCCGACGTTCGGGGCCGACGCGGACCGGATGCTGTTCACCGGCGACACCCTCGAGCAGGCAGGACGTCCGGAGCTCGCCTCCCGGCGCGCAGCCCGCCTGCTGGCCGGAGGGGCCGACTCCGTCGCCGACCTCGGGTGCGCCGCCGGCACCGACACGATCGCCCTCGCCCGCGCGGGCGCGCGGGTGCTCGCCGTCGACGTCGACCCGGTGGCGCGCGAGCTCACCGCCCTGAACGCCGAGGCGCTCGGCGTCGACGACGACGTCTGGGTGGTCGCCGGCGACGCGGTGGAGCTGGTGGCGGCCGCCCGTGGTGGGGAGGTGGCCGGGTGCGGGGCCGCCGTCCTGGACCCGGCCCGGCGGGCGGGTGGGCGGCGGCTGCTGGACCCCGACCGCTGGTCGCCGCCGTGGTCCACCGTCGTCCAACTGCTGGACCGGGTGCCCACCTCGGTGGTGAAGGTGGCCCCCGGGCTCGACCACGAGCGGGTGCCCGACGGGGTCGAGGCCGAATGGGTGTCGGTCGGCGGTTCCATCGTCGAGGCGCTGCTGTGGGGCCCCGCGGTGTCGACGACGTGGCGTCGCGCCACCCTGCTGCGCGACGACGAGGTGCACGAGCTGACCGCCGACGCCGACCCCGGCCCCGCGCCGGCCGGCCCGGTGCGCGGCTGGCTGCACGAGCCCGACCCCGCCGTCATCCGCTCCGGCCTGGTGTCGCTCGTCGCCGCCGACCTCGGCGCGAACCTGGTCGACCCGACGATCGCCTACCTGACCTCCGACACCCGCGCGGACTCCCCCTGGGTCAGCTCCTACCGGGTCGACGAGGTGCTGCCGTTCAACCTGAAGAAGGTCAAGGCGCTGCTGCGGGACCGCGGGGTGGGCCGGGTCGTGGTGAAGAAGCGCGGCTCGGCGATCGAGCCGGAGACCCTGGCCCGCCAGCTGCGCACCGACGCCCCCGGCACCGCGATCGTCGTCGTCACCCGCGTCGCCGGCGCCCCGACCGCGCTGGTCTGCGACGTCACCACCTGACCAGCCGTCGGCCCCGACCAGGGGCCCGCCCCGAGCCTGCGAGGGGCGGGGAGGGCGGGGTCCTCTCTCAGCGGCTGACGACGTCGATCGGCAGGGAGCTGTCCGCCCCGAGGTCCGGAGCGGACGGCGCCACCCCGGCGGCGACCAGCCGCGAACCGAGCGCCGCCACCATCGCGCCGTTGTCGGTGCAGAGCTTCGGGCTCGGCACCCGCAGCACGATGCCCGCCTTCGCGCACCGTTCCTCGGCCAGCGCGCGCAGCCGGGAGTTGGCCGCCACTCCCCCGCCCAGCACGAGGTGGTCGACGCCGTGGTCGCGGCAGGCGCGCACGGCCTTGGCGGTGAGCACGTCGGCGACCGCCTCCTGGAACGAGGCCGCCACGTCGGCCACCGGCACCGGCTCCCCAGCGCGCTCCCGGGCCTCGATCCACCGGGCGACGGCGGTCTTCAGCCCGGAGAAGGAGAAGTCGTAGGCCGGGTCGCGGGGTCCGGTGAGCCCGCGCGGGAACGCGATGGCGTGCGGGTCCCCCTCACGCGCGGCCTTGTCGATCGGCGGACCGCCCGGGAACGGCAGCCCGAGCACGCGGGCGACCTTGTCGAACGCCTCCCCGGCCGCGTCGTCGATGGTGCGCCCCAGCGACTGCACCTCCTGCGCGAGGTCGGGCACCAGGAGCAGCGAGCTGTGGCCGCCGGAGACGAGCATCGCGATCGACGGCTCGGCGAGCGGCCCGTGCTGGAGCTCGTCGACGGCGACGTGCGCGGCCAGGTGGTTGACCCCGTAGAGCGGCTTCCCCAGCGCCAGTGCGTACGCCTTCGCGGCCGCGACCCCGACCAGCAGCGCGCCGGTCAGGCCGGGACCCGAGGTCACCGCCACCGCATCGACGTCGGAGGCCCGGATGCCCGCGTCGGCCAGCGCCCGGTGGACCGTGGGCACCATCGCCTCCAGGTGCGCGCGGGAGGCGATCTCCGGGACGACGCCGCCGAAGCGTTCGTGCTCGGCCATCGAGGTGGCCAGCGCATCGGCAAGCAGGGTGTGCCCGCGGACGATGCCGACGCCGGTCTCGTCGCACGAGGTCTCGAACCCGATGACCAGCGGCTCGCTCACGGCGTCCCTCCGTCACATGTCGCTCCCGCGGGGCGCTCCGCTCCTCGCTCGTTCCTCGCTGCGATGCTCACGCCCCTGTCCGCTCCCGCTTCATCACCACGGCGTCCGTGCCGCTCGGTTGGTAGTAGCCGCGCCGCCGGCCGATCTCGGCGAACCCGCGCCGCCGGTAGAGCCCCTGCGCCGTCTCGTTGTCCGCCCGCACCTCGAGCAGCACCACCGGTGCGCCGCGCCGGTCGGCCTCGGCCAGCAGCGCGTCGAGCAGCCGGGCGCCGATCCCCTCGCCCTGCCGGGCGCCGGTGACTCCGATCGTGGCGATGTGCGCCTCGTCGTCGTAGGCGATCAGCCCGGCGTAGCCGACGACCGCCCCCTCGTCCTCGGCCACCAGGTAGTGCCGGGTGTCGGTGCGCGCCAGCTCGTCGCGGTACATGGCGACCGTCCACGTGTCGGGGGCGAAGAGCTCCTCCTCCAGCTCCATCACCGCGGGCAGGTCGGCCAGCCGCATCGGGCGCAGCCGGACGGTCACTTCTGCGACACCGCCTTGATCGAGCTGGGCGGGACGGCGTCGGGGCGGCGCAGGTACAGCGGCACCAGCGGCGCGGCGGACGACGGGTCGGCCAGCTGTGCCGCCGCGGCGCGCAGCAGCCCCGCCGTCGTCACCTCCGCCGGTTGCACGTCGGCACCGAGCCGCTCGGCGAACGCCGGGTCACCGACGAACGGCCCGGTCCGGCCGAGCTCCTCGGGGCGCTCGACGCCCGGGCCGTCGACCCGCCGGTCCTGGTCGTCGTAGGCGGCCCAGTAGACCTCCTTGCGGCGGGCGTCGGTGACCACCGTGCGGGCGCCCGAGCCGACGGCGTCCAGCGAGCAGACCCCCACGACCGGCAGGCCGCGCGCGTCCGCGATCGCCGCCGCGGTGACGATGCCGACCCGCAGACCGGTGAACGGCCCGGGGCCGAGCCCGGTGACGACCGCCTCGACGTCGCCCAGCGCGACACCGGCGTCGGCGAGCACGCCCTCGATCGCCGGGGTCAGCAGCTCGGCGTGCTTCGTGCCCGACGGGACGGCGCGCTCGGCGAGCACCTCCGTGCCGCCGTCAGGGGTACACCGCGCGAGCCCCGCGACGAGCGTCGGGGTGGCGGTGTCGAGCGCGAGGACCAGCACGACCGCTCAGCGTAGGCGAGTGCCGGCGGCCACCTCGTAGACGATCTCGAGACCGTCCTCCTCGTCGACCTGCTCCCCCACGGCGACGAACCCCTCGCCGAGCACCAGGTCCCGCGAGGCGGTGTTCGCCGGGGCCACCGACGCGCGAACCGTGGTCACCGCCGGCTCGTCGGCCGCCCACGCCAGCAGCGCCCGCAGCGCCGCCCGCGCGTACCCCTGCCGCCGGTGCTCCGGATCGATCGAGTAGCCGACCTCCACCATGCCGGAGGCGTCCGGCGGCCCGTGGAAGCCGGCCCGGCCGACCGTCAACCCCCGTCCGGGGTCGCGGACCACCCGGGTGATCCAGCGGGCGCTGCCCGGGTCGGCCACCACCTGCTCGGCCCGGACCCTCCACACCCAGCGGCACTCCCGCCCGGCGAGGTAGGGGCTCAGGGGCACCGGCGCCGCCGCCTCGGCCGCGGCCAGGTCCCCGTCGGCGAGCGCACGCAGCGCGGTCGGGCCGAGGGCGATGAGCTCCACCCGGCGGTCCACGGGCGGCAGGCTAGCCGTGAGCCGTTGCCCCCGTCACCGGCCGGGCGCTACGGTCGCCGACGTGACTGCCGGGTCGGCCTCGAGCCACGAGCGAGTCAGGGTCCCGGCCCGCCGGTGACCGCCGGGTGGCCGCGAGGGCCGCCCTGCCGAGCACCGCCGTGACGCCGTGCTCCCCGCCGTGGCCCTGCCCGGCCCATTCCCCGTCGTCCCCGTGCGTCTGCCGGACGACGCCCCTCGCCGTACCCCCCTCTGGAGCTCCCCATGCCCAGCGCCACCGCCCTGCACCACCTGATCGTCCTGGTCGAGGACCGCGACGCCGCCGTCTCCTGGATCGTCGAGCTGCTCGACCTCCGCACCCCCTGGGACAACGGGTTCTTCCGGTCCGTGCAGCTCGACGACCAGCTCGTGCTCAACTTCGCCGCCGCTCCGGCCCCGGTCGAGCCGCAGCACTACGCGTTCCTCGTGACCGACGAGCGCTTCGACGTCATCAAGGCTCGGTTCGACGCCGACGGGACGCCGTACCAGGCGGACCCGCCGGGGCGCCGTCCCGGTCAGGTCGGGGAGGTCAACCCCGACGGCAGCGGCCGGCGGCTGTACTTCCGCGGTCCCAGCGGGCACCTGCTGGAGGTGCTGACCGCCCGGTACACCGACGTCCCGGACGCCTCGGCGGCGGGCTGAGGGGGCGGCCGGGTCTCAGCCCCCGTCGAGCCGGGCCGCCCACCCCGGGCCGTGCGGCACGAGCAACGCGGTGCGGACGTCGTCGTCGCGCCGGTCCAGCCGCACCTCCAGGTGCTCGTCGGCCAGCTGCTCGACCAGCCCCTGCCCCCACTCGACGACCGTGACCGACTCCTCGGTCGAGGCGTCGAGGTCGAGGTCGTCGACGTCGGCGTGCCCGCCGAGCCGGTAGGCGTCCACGTGCACCAGCGGGATCCGCCCGCCGCGGTGCACCCGGGCGATGACGAACGTGGGCGAGGTGACCGGTTCCCGGACGCCGAGCCCGGCACCGATGCCCTGGGTGAGCGCCGTCTTGCCCGCGCCGAGCGGGCCGACCAGCACCAGCAGGTCGCCGGGGCGGGCGAGGGCGGCCAGCGCCTCGCCCAGGGCGTGGGTGTCGGCGAGCTCCGGCAGCACGTGCTCGCGCCTCACGCGACCTCCTCCAGCGCCCCGGCGACGGCGGTCAGGTCAGCCAGCAGCCCGGCGCGGGGGGCACCGTTCGGGCCGAACCGGATGGCGGCCGACGGGTGGTAGGTGGCCCAGACGGCGCGGCCGTCGACGTCGTGCGGGCGGCCGCGGACCGCCGCGAGCACCGTGCGCGGGCCGAGGAACCACTTGGCCGAGGAGAGCCCGAGCGCGACGACGACGGGCGTGTCGAGGAGCTCGAGCTGACGGCGGAGCCACCCGCTGCACCGCGCCACCTCGGCAGCCTTCGGTGTGCGGTTGGCCGGCGGCCGGCACTTCACGATGTTGAGCACGGCGGCCTCGGCCCGCGACAGCCCGGCCTCGGCCAGCAGCTGGTCCAGCAAGGCCCCCGACTTCCCGACGAACGGCCGGCCGGTCTCGTCCTCGGTCGCGCCCGGCGCCTCGCCGACCAGCACGAACCTGGGCCGGCCGCCGCGCGGGAGGTCCCCGACGACGACGTGCTCCCGGGCCGCGGCCAGCTCGGGGCACGCCACGCAGGAGCGGGCCACGTCCGCGAGGGCCGCCCAGTCCGCGGCCGCTGCCGCGGTGCGGGCGACCTCGTCGGCGGCGGCGTCGAGCCGGGGCGGACGGAGGGCGGCCACCCCCGCACCCTAACCGCGCCGGCAGGCCCGCTCCGGGGGCCGGGTCAGCTCGTCGCGCCCACGCCGAGCCCGGCGGCCACGCGCCGGAGCAGCCCGGCGATCGCCCGGCTCACCTGGTCGGGCTCCTCCAGGGGGACCATGTGCCCGGCCCCGGGGACGACGACGTAGTCGACGGCGTTCTCCCCCGTCGCGTCGAGCCGCTCCACGATGAGGTCGCTGTGCTCCTTGGGGATCATCCTGTCCCGGTCCCCGGTGAGCACCAGGGTCGGCACCCGGCGCAGCGGCTCCAGGCGACCGGTCTCGTCCAGGCCGGCGAGCGCCGGGTAGAACTCCGCGATGACGTCGACCGGGGTGCCGGCGATCATCGCGTCGACGTAGCGCACCAGCGCGGGCTCGACGTCGGACGAGCCGAACGAGAGCGCCCGGGTCGCCGCCGAGACGAGGTCGGCGGCCACCCGACGGGTGCGCTCGGCGAAGGCCGGCCGGCGGCGCATCGTCCAGGCGGCGACCGGCAGCACCGCGGCCCGCATCCGGGTGAGCATCTCGGGCAGGCCGAAGCTGAGGTCGGCGAGGTTGCCGCTCGAGGTGGAGACGAGTGCGACGCCGCGCACCCGGCTGCCGAACAGGTCCGGTCGCGTCGCGGCCAGGCCCATGATCGTCATCCCGCCCATGGAGTGACCGACGAGGACGACCGGTCCACGCGCCACCCGGGCGTCCAGGACCGCCACGAGGTCGGCCGCCAGCTGCTCGATGGTGGAGTGCTCGGCCGGGCCCCGGCCGGAGGAGCCGTGGCCGCGCTGGTCGTAGAAGACGAGCCGGGCCTGCGGTCGGTGCCCGTTCCCGGTGGCCAGCTCCGCGGCGAGGGTGCGTCGCTGGAACGCCCACGACGCCATCGAGAGCGTGTAGCCGTGCACGAAGACGACGGTCAGGGGTGCGTCGCGGGGCCCGATCTCCTCCACGGAGAGGAGCACGCCGTCGTCGGCGCGCACCAGTGCGGTGCGGTCGGCCGGGCGGGCGTCGGCGCCGAGCGGGTCGGCCTGCCGCAGCCGGCGCTCGGCCCGCGCGGCCGAGAGCTCGGCGGCGGGGCCGAGCTCGGCAGCGCGCACGCGGCGGGCCGCGACCCGGCTGAGCGCCACGCCGGCCGCGGTGCCGGCGGCGGCCAGCCCGACGACGGCACCCAGCAGGCCGGCGGCGTGCGCCGTGGGGTGCTTGTGCGGGCGCCGGGCCGGCCGCGAGCGGTTCCGCACCATCAGACCGCCCCCGCCGACCCGACGTAGCGGCGGGTGAACCGCCCGCCGATCCGGGTGACCAGCTCGTAGTGGATGGTGCCGACGGCGTCCGCCCACTGCTGGGCGGTCGGCTCTCCACCGTCCCCCGGCCCCCAGAGGACCACCTCGTCGCCGGCGGCGATCGTGTCGTCGCCGACGTCCAGGACGAACTGGTCCATGCACACCCGGCCGGCGATGGTCCGCTGCGTGCCCGCCGCCAGGACGGGGGCGCTGTTGCCAGCGGCCCGCGGCACCCCGTCGGCGTAGCCGACGGGCACCAGGGCCAGGGTGGTCTCGGCCGGGGTCGCGTAGGTGTGGCCGTAGGAGACCCCGGCCCCGGCTGCGACGCGCTTGGTGAGCGCCACGCGGGCCCGCACCGTCATCGCCGGCCGCAGGCCGTGGTCGGCGGCGTCCCCGCCGAGGGGGTCCAGCCCGTAGACGGCGACGCCCGGGCGCACCATGTCGTACCAGGTCCCCGGCAGGGCGACCGTCGCCGCCGAGTTGGCCAGGTGCCGGCGGGCGTCGGTGAGCCCGGCTGCCCGGGCCACCGCGACCGCCTCCTCGAAGACCCGCACCTGCGCGCCGATGGTGGGGTGCGTGGGCGCGTCGGCGTAGGCCAGGTGGCTCCACAGCCCCACGACCACGACGTCGCCGTCGGCCTGCGCGCGGGCGGCCGCGGCCACGAGCGCCGGCCACTCGGCCACCGGGGCGCCCTCCCGGGAGAGCCCGGTGTCGACGAACAGGTGCAGCCGCGCGGTCCGGCCGGTCGCCCGGGCGCCGGCGACGACCTCGGCGAGGCCCCACGCGGCGTTGACCGACACCTCGACGTCCGCGGTCAGCGCAGCGGCGACGTCGGCACCCGGGCCGTTGAGCCAGGCCAGCACCGGCGCGGTGATGCCCGCCGCCCGCAGGGCCAGCGCCTCGCTGATCACCGCCACGCCCAGCTGGTCGGCACCGCCGGCGAGCGCGGCCCGCGCCGAGGGGACGAGACCGTGCCCGTACCCGTCGGCCTTGACGACCGCCATCAGCGGGCGGCCCACCCGTTCGCGCAGCACCGCGGTGTTCCGGGCGATCGCGTCGAGGTCGACGACCACCTCCGCACCGGTTCCGTTCGTCACGCCTCCGAGTCTGGCAGGCCGGCCGGCGAGGTCCCACGGACCCGGCTGATCGCCTCGGGGAGGTGTCGCACGACGTCGCCCGCGAGGAACGGGCCGCCGGCCGCGGCGACCTGCCCGGCCCGCCCGTGGACGTGCGCGGCCACCGCCGCCGCCTCGGCCGCGGGCAGACCCGCCGCCAGCAGTGCGCCGGCGATGCCCGAGAGCACGTCGCCGGTGCCCGCGGTGGCCAGCCACGGCGTGCCGGTGCCGTTGACGAACGCGGTGCCCTCCGGATCGGCGACCACGGTGGCGTCGCCCTTCAGCAGGACGACCGCCCCCAGGTCGGCCGCCAGCCGGCGGGTGGCCCCGAGGCGGTCGCCCCCGGGTTCGGCACCGAAGCGGGCGAACTCCCGGTCGTGCGGGGTGAGCACGGTGGCGGCCGCCCGGCGGCGCACGAGCTCGGGCTCGCGGGCGAGCAGGGTCAGCCCGTCGGCGTCGACGAGCACGGGCAGATCGGTGGCGAGCACCTCGGCGAGCACGCTCCGGGCGTCGTCGCCGGTGCCCAGGCCCGGCCCGACCACCCACGCCTGCACGCGGCCGGCGTCCCCCGGCCGGCCGTCGGTGACGATCGCCTCCGGCCACGCGGCCCGCACGCCGTCGGCCGCCGTCCCGGCGTAGCGCACCAGCCCGGGACGGGTCCGCAGCGCCGCACCGGTGCAGAGCACCCCGGCCCCGGGATAGGCGGCCGAGCCGGCGACCACGCCGACGACCCCCTGCGAGTACTTGTCGTCGTCGGCGTCGGGCAGCGGCAGCCGGGCGGCGACGTCGGCGTCGGTCAGCTGGCGGGCGGTCGGTGCCGGCAGGTGCGGCCCGAGCCCGATGTCGACCAGGTGCACCTGCCCGGCGCAGCCGCGCCCGGCCCCGGTGACCAGGCCCGGCTTGACCGCCCCGAAGGTGACGGTGTGGGTCGCCGGAAAGGCAGCGCCCGGCACGGCACCGGTGTCGGCGTCCACGCCGCTGGGCAGGTCGACCGCCACCATGTGCGCCGGCCCGGCGGCGGCCCGCTCGACGAGTGCGGCGGCCGGCTGCCGCAGCCCGCCGGTACCGCCCAGGCCGACGATGCCGTCGAGCACCAGGTCCGCGCGGTCGAGCAGCGGACCGGCCGACCCGGCGTCGACGGTGCGGCCACCGGCCCGGCGGAAAGCGGCGAGGCCGGCCGGGTGCGTGCGGTCGGCGGCGAGGAGGACGGCGGTCACCCGGGCGCCACGCGCAGCGAGCCGGGCGCCGGCGAAGAGGGCGTCGCCGCCGTTGTTCCCCGCGCCCACCAGCAGGGCCACCCGGGCGCCGTACGGGCGGGCGAGCAGCCGCAGGCACACGGTGGCCAGCCCGGCAGCCGCCCGCTGCATGAGGGCGCCGTCCGGGAGGGCGGCCAGCAACGGGGCCTCGGCCGCCCGCACCTCCGCGGCGGTGTGCAGGTCGATCATGTGGCCTCCCGGGTCAGGCCCTCGGCGACGACCACCGCGGAGGCGATGCCGCCGTCGTGGCTCAGCGAGACGTGCCACGACGTGACGCCCAGCTGCGCGGCCCGCCCGGCCACCGAGCCGCGGACGGCCAGCTGCGGGCGCCCGTGCTCGCCGACGGTCACCTCGGCGTCGTGCCAGCGCAGGTCACCGGGCGCGCCGAGGGCCTTGGCGAGCGCCTCCTTGGCGGCGAACCGGGCGGCCAGTGACTCCCCGGTCCGCGGGGCCCCGGAGGGGGTGCGCTGCTCCTCGGCGGTGAACAGCCGGTCGCGCAGCCCCGGCGTGCGGGTGAGCGACTGCGCGAAGCGCTCGACCGGCACGACGTCGATCCCCACCCCGATGATCACCGAGGCGACCGGATGGAACGGCCTCGATGCAGGGGCCCGCGGCGAGCGGAGCGAGTCGTGGGGGGCATCGAGGTCCTTCTACTCGACGGTGACGCTCTTGGCCAGGTTGCGCGGCTGGTCGACGTCGTACCCACGGGTGTCGGCGATCTCGCAGGCGAGCACCTGCAGCGGCACGGTCGTCACCACGGGGGCCATGAGGGTCGGCGTGCGCGGCACCCGGATCAGGTGGTCGGCGAACGGCACCACGTCGTCGTCGCCGTCCTCGGCGATCACGATCGTGCGCGCTCCGCGGGCCCGGACCTCCTGGATGTTGGACACGACCTTGCCGTGCACCGAGTTGCGGCTGCGCGGCGAGGGCACCACGACGACGACCGGGGTGCCCTGGTCGACGACGGCGATCGGCCCGTGCTTCAGCTCGCCCGCGGCGAAGCCCTCGGCGTGGATGTAGGCCAGCTCCTTGAGCTTGAGCGCGCCCTCCAGCGCCACGGGGAACCCCACGTGCCGGCCGAGGAACAGGATGGTGCCCGCGTCGGCGAGCGACCGGCCCAGCGCGCGCACCGGCTCCATCTGCTCCAGCACCTTCTCGACGGCGTCGGGCAGCTGCCGCAGGTCCTCGACGATCGCGGCGATCTCGTCCTCGTACTTGACCCCGCGCACCTGGGCCAGGAAGAGCCCGACGAGGTAGCAGGCGACGACCTGGGCGAGGAACGCCTTGGTCGATGCGACGGCGATCTCGGGGCCGGCGTGGGTGTACAGGACGGCGTCGGACTCCCGGGGGATGGTCGAGCCGTTGGCGTTGCAGATGGCGAGCACGCGGGCCTTCTGCTCCTTGGCGTGCCGCAGCGCCATGAGGGTGTCCATCGTCTCGCCGGACTGGCTGATGACGATGACCAGCGTGGAGCGGTCGAGCACCGGGTCGCGGTAGCGGAACTCGCTGGCGACCTCCACCTCGACCGGGATGCGGGTCCAGTGCTCGATGGCGTACTTGGCGATCAGGCCCGCGTGGTAGCTCGTGCCGCAGGAGACGACGAAGATCTTGTCGATGTCGCGGAGCTCCTGGTCCGACAGCCGGACCTCGTCGAGAACCAGCTCGCCGTTCTCGCCCAGCCGGCCCAGCAGGGTGTCGGCGATCGCCTGCGGCTGCTCGGCGATCTCCTTGAGCATGAACCAGTCGTAGCCGCCCTTCTCGGCGGCGGCGGCGTCCCAGTCGACCGTGTAGGCCGTGGGCTCGGCCGGCGCCCCGTCGAAGCCGGTCACCGTGAGCCCGCGGGTGCGGTCGATCTCGACCACCTGGTCCTGGCCGAGCTCCCGGGCCTCCTTGGTGTGCCCGATGAACGCCGCGACGTCGGAGCCCAGGAAGTACTCGGCCACGCCGTCGGCCGTCTCCCCGATGCCGACCACGAGCGGGCTGCTGCGCCGGGCGGCGACGAGGGTGTCGGGCTCGGCGACGTGGGTGGCGACGAGGGTGAACGCGCCCTCCAGCCGCCGGCAGACCCCGCGCATCGCCTCGGCCAGCCGGCCCGGCCCCTCCGGGGTCGCCCCGTAGACGGCGGCGAGCAGGTGGGCCACCACCTCGGTGTCGGTCTCCGACGTGAACTCCACGCCGGCGGCCTCGCACTCGGCCCGCAGCGCCACGAAGTTCTCGATGATGCCGTTGTGGATCACCGCGACGGTCCCGTCACCGGAGACGTGCGGGTGGGCGTTCCGGTCGGTGGGGCCGCCGTGGGTCGCCCACCGGGTGTGCCCGATGCCGATCGTGGCGGCCGGCAGCGGCTCGTCGGCCAGCACCTTCTCCAGGTTGGCCAGCTTGCCGGCCTTCTTCGCCGTGCTCAGCTCACCGCCGGAGACGACGGCGATGCCCGCGGAGTCGTACCCGCGGTACTCGAGCCGGCGCAGCCCCTCCAGGACGACGTCCAGCGCGTCCTGAGGGCCGACGTATCCCACGATGCCGCACATTTCACCGAGAGTACCGGGGACCGTGGCCCGTTCGTCCCCCGCGCGCGACCGGTCCGCCCCGAGGGGTGAGGCCGGATCCAGCCGTCAGCCGACCGCGGCGACGACCTCCGCGAGCCGCTGGGCGACGGCGTCGGCCTGCTCCTGCGTGGGCGCCTCCACCATGACGCGGATCAGCTGCTCGGTGCCCGACGGGCGCAGCAGCACCCGGCCGCTGTCGCCCAGCTCCGCCTCCACCGCGTTGACCGCGGCGGCGACCTCGTCGCTCTCGGCCACGGCGAGGCGGTCGGAGACCGGCACGTTGACCAGCACCTGCGGCAGCCGCTGCACCACCGAGGCCAGCTCCGCCAGCGAGGCGCCGGTGCCGGCCATGCGGGAGAGCAGGGCCAGCCCGGTGAGCAGGCCGTCGCCGGTGGTGGCGTGCTCCAGGAAGACGAGGTGCCCGCTCTGCTCCCCGCCGAGGCTGAGGTCGTGGGCGCGCAAGGCCTCGAGCACGTAGCGGTCGCCGACGGCCGTCGTGCTCACGGTGATCCCGGCGTCGCGCATCGTGTGGTGGAACCCGAGGTTGCTCATCACCGTCGCGACGACCGTGTCGGACTTCAGCGCACCGCGCTCGTGCAGGTCCAGCGCGCAGATGGCCAGGATGGCGTCGCCGTCGACGACGTCGCCGTCGGCGGTGACGGCGAGGCACCGGTCGGCGTCCCCGTCGTGGGCGAGCCCGATGTCGGCGCCGCGCGCCCGGACGGCCTCGACCAGCGGCCCGAGGTGGGTGGAGCCCACGCCGTCGTTGATGTTCCAGCCGTCGGGCGCGCAGCCGATCGCGTGCACCGTCGCGCCGGCCCGCCGGTAGACCTCGGGGGCGGCCGTGGCGGCCGCTCCGTGGGCGGCGTCCACGACGACGGACAGGCCGGTCAGCGGCCGGACGGCCGTGCCGAGCAGGTGCTCGACGTAGGCGTCGGTGCCGTCGTCGAGTGCGCGGACGCGGCCGACCCCGCCGCCGGTGGGGCGGTGGCCGTCGGAGGAGCCGGAGGCGACGGTCTGCTCGATGGCCGCCTCGACGGCATCGGGCAGCTTGTGCCCGCCCCGGCTGAAGAGCTTGATGCCGTTGTCGGGCATCGGGTTGTGGCTGGCCGAGATCATGACGCCGAGATCGGCGCCGCTGCGGCCGGTCAGCCAGGCCAGCGCCGGCGTGGGGACCACCCCGGCGAGGAGCACCTCGGCTCCGGCGCTCGTGAGGCCCGCGACGACCGCGGCCTCGAGCATCTCCCCGCTGGCACGGGGGTCGCGGCCGACGACCGCGACGGGACGCGAGGTCCCGTCGCGGTCGGCGAGCACGCCTGCGGCGGCGCGTGCCACCGAGAGGGCCAGCTCCGGCGTGAGGTCGGCGTTCGCCCGACCCCGGACGCCGTCGGTGCCGAAGAGTCTCCCCCCCATGGCCGACGCAGCCGTGCCGGTCAGCGCTTGGAGTACTGAGGCGCCTTGCGGGCCTTCTTGAGCCCGTACTTCTTGCGCTCCTTGACCCGCGGGTCACGGGTCAGGAAGCCGGCCTTCTTGAGGGCCGGGCGGTCCTCGCTCTCGACCTCGATGAGGGCGCGGGCGATGGCCAGGCGCAGCGCGCCGGCCTGGCCCGTGACGCCGCCACCCTTGAGGAGGCCGACGACGTCGTACTGCTCGGCCTTCTCGAGGGTCACGAACGGCTCACGGATGAGCTGCTGGTGCACCTTGTTCGGGAAGTACTCCTCGAGGGTGCGGCCGTTGAGCTTGAACTGGCCGGTGCCGGGGAGCAGCCGCACACGGACGACTGCCTCCTTGCGCCGGCCGACGGTCTGCACCGGACGCCCCTCGGCGTCGGTCACGGTCAGTGCGCTGGTCACTGGGCCACCTGCTTGATCTCGTAGGTCTGGGGCTGCTGCGCGGCGTGCGGGTGCTCCGGGCCGGCGTAGACCTTGAGCTTCTTGATCATCTGCCGACCGAGGCTGTTGTGCGGCAGCATGCCCTTGATCGCGCGCTCGATGACGCGGTCGGGGTGCGTGCGCAGCTGGTCGCCCACGTTGATGGTCTTGAGGCCACCCGGGTGGCCGGAGTGCCGGTAGGCGCGCTTGTCCTCGCGCTTGGACCCGGTCAGGGCGACCTTGCCGGCGTTGACGATGACGACGAAGTCGCCGACGTCCACGTGCGGGGCGTACTGGGGCTTGTGCTTGCCGCGCAGGAGCTGCGCGGTCTGGCTGGCCAGTCGACCGAGCACCACGTCCGTGGCGTCGATGACGTGCCAGGCCCGGGCGACCTCGCCGGGCTTGGGGGTGTACGTGCGCACGGCGCGCGTCCTCCGTCGTCGTCGGGATGGCTGGTGGGATCGCCTCGCCGAGCACGGGAGACGGTTCTGCACGCGCGGCACCAGCCGGCACGCGCGCCAACCGAGCACGATACCAGTCGAAGGACCTCCGTCCTCCTCACCCCTCGCAGGCTCGGGGCGAGCCTCTGGACGGGGGCCGTTCCAGCGTGTCACCGGGACCCTGGACGGGGGCCGCTGACGGCCGGTTACCGGACTTCGCGCAGCCGCCCGGTGTCGACGTCGTAGACCGTCCCCCGCACCTCGCGCGACAGGAGGTAGGGGCAGTCCCGCAGCAGCCGCATCGACTCGCGGACGTCGGCGTCGACGTCGGTGAACGTGCGCGCCGACCACGGGGGACGGCGGCCGGTGGCCTGCTCGACCCGGTCGGCGAAGTCGACGTCGTTGCTCTTCTGCAGCCCGCAGTCGGTGTGGTGGACCAGCACGATCTCCCGGGTGCCGAGCAGGTGCTGCGAGATGGTCAGCGACCGCACGGTGTCCTCGGTGACGACGCCGCCGGCATTGCGGATGACGTGCGCGTCACCGACCTCCAGACCCAGGAGGGGGAACAGCGGCATCCGGGAGTCCATGCACGCCACGACGGCGACCTTCCGGGCCGGGGCCACCGGCTTGCTGCCGGGGAACCGCTCGGCCCACTCCGCGTTCGCTTCGAGCATCCGGTCGATCTCAGCCACGACCGGACGATAACCGGACTCCCAGGCGTCCGCGCTCGCGGGCGACCACGTCGGCCAGCACCGCCGGGTCCAGCGCCGGCCTGCCCCCTGCGTGCGAGACCGTCGCGGCCGCCGCCGCGGCGGCGAGCCAGGCCGCGTCCTCGGGGCCGCCCCTGCCGAGCAGCGCGGCGACGAGCGCCGCCACCCACACGTCCCCGGCTCCGGTCGGGTCGACCGGCGCCTCCCCGAGCAGCGGCACGACGAGCTCGCCATCGGCCCACGCCGGGTCGACCTCGCGCTCCCCCGCCGCGACGCCGAGGGCCGGTCCGGACCGCCAGGCCACCAGGTCGCCCTGCTTCCCCACCGCCATCGCCACCAGCCGGGGGCCCGCCGCCAGCAGCTGCGCCGCGGCGTCGCGGGCGTCCTCCACACGGGGCAGCGGGCGGCCGACCAGGAGCTCGGCCTCGGTGGCGTCGGCCCGGACGACGTCCGCGCGGGCGAGCACCGCCTCCCTCGTCGCCGGGTCCTCCGCGGCGCCGTCGGCCACCACGAGGGCCGTCCGGGGGACGCGCGCCAGCGCCGCGCGCACCGCCGCGCCGGGCTGCTGCAGCTGCAGGCTCAGCACCTGGCAGGCCGCCAGCTGCTCGGCCGCGCCGGCCACGTCGGCGGGGGTCAGCAGCGCGCCGGGCGGCACGTCCTCGACCAGCCGCCGGCGGCCGCCGTCCTCCACCAGGTCGAGCAGCAGCGCGGTGGGCGTGCCCGGCCGGGTGACGACGCCGGAGACGTCGATCCCGTCGGCGGCGGCCTGCGCCCGCACGTCGCGTCCCGCGGCGTCGTCGCCGACGACGCCGACCAGCGCCACCGGGACGCCGAGCTGGGTCAGCGCGACCGCCTGGTTCGCCCCCTTCCCGCCGAGCAGCTCCCGGCGCCCCGTGGCCGGGGCCGACCCACCGGCCGCGGGCACCCGCGAGAGCCGGAGCACCAGATCGCGGCCGATCTGGCCCAGCACGACGACCGCTGCCATCCACGCGCCCCCTTCCACCGCCGGTGGCGGGCACGCGGCGATGGGCGAGGATGTGCCCCGTGCGCACGGTCGAGGAACACCAGTCGGTGGTGGACGCCCTGCTGCCCGCCCTGCCCGAGGAGACCGTGCCCCTGTCGGCCGCGCACGGTCGGGTGCTGGCGCGCGACGTCGTCGCCGAGGTGCCGCTGCCGGGCTTCGACAACTCGGCGATGGACGGCTACGCCGGCCGGTGGGCCGAGCTCGCCGGCGACGACGGCGGCCCGGTCCGGCTGCCGGTGGCCGAGGACATCCCCGCCGGGCGCACCGACGTCGTCCCCCTGGCGCCGGGCACCGTCCACCGCATCATGACCGGGGCCCCGCTGCCCCCGGGGGCCGACGTCGTCGTCCCCGTGGAGCTCACCGACGGGGGCACCGACGTCGTGGAGATCCGCGGCCGCCCGCCCGCCGGGAGCCACCTGCGGGCGGCCGGCGAGGACATCACCGCAGGCATCGTCGCCCTCCCCGCCGGGGCCCCGCTCGGCGCCGCCCAGCTGGGCCTGGCCGCCGCGGTGGGCGTCTCGGAGCTGGTCGTCCGGCGCCGGCCGCGGGTACTGGTCCTCTCCACCGGCAGCGAGCTCGTCGCACCGGGGCAGCCGCTGGCGCGGGGGCAGATCTACGAGTCCAACTCGGTGCTGCTGGCCGCCGCGGTCGAGGAGGCCGGCGGCATCCCCCGGCGACTGCACTTCGTCCCCGACGACGTGGACCAGTTCCTCGCCACCGTGCGGGCGGAGCTGGCGACGGCCGACCTGCTGATCACCAGCGGCGGGGTGAGCGCCGGCGCCTACGAGGTGGTCAAGGACGCCTTCCGCACGCTCGGCACCGTCGAGTTCGGCAAGGTCGCCATGCAGCCCGGCGGGCCCCAGGGCGCCGGCACGGTCGACGGCGTCCCCGTGGTCACCCTGCCCGGCAACCCGGTGAGCGCCTTCGTCTCCTTCGAGGTCTTCGTCCGCCCGGCCCTGCGCCGGGCACTGGGGCACAGCTCGCCCGCCCGGGTGCGGGTACCCGCCCGGCTCGCCGGCCCGCTGCGCTCCCCCGCCGGTCGCCGGCAGTACCTGCGCGGCCGCTACGAGGGCGGGGAGGTCTCCCAGGTCGGCGGACCCGGCTCCCACCTGGTCGCACACCTGGCCCGGGCCAACTGCCTGGTCGTCGTGCCAGAGGACGTCACCGAACTGCCCGCCGACGCCTCCGTGGACGTCGTGCTGATCGAGGGAGCGCTCCAGTGACCGAACCACGCCTCACCCACGTCGACGAGTCCGGCGCCGCCCGGATGGTCGACGTCTCCGCCAAGGCGGTCACCGCCCGGGAGGCCACCGCGGCCGGCCGGGTGCTGGTCAGCGCCGAGGTGGTCGACCTGCTGCGCGGGAAGGGCGTCCCCAAGGGCGACGCCGTCGCCGTCGCGCGGATCGCCGGCATCGCCGGGGCCAAGCGGACGCCGGACCTGGTGCCGCTGTGCCACCCGATCGCCCTGCACGGCGTGACGGTGGACGTCGAGGTCGCCGACGACGCGGTCGAGATCACCGCCACCGCCCGCACCGCCGACCGCACCGGGGTGGAGATGGAGGCGCTCACCGCGGTCACCGTGGCCGGGCTCACCATGATCGACATGGTGAAGGCGGTCGACCCGCGGGCGACGATCACCGACGTCCGGCTGCTGCGGAAGTCCGGCGGCAAGAGCGGGGAGTGGACCCGGTGACCGCCGCGCTCCCGGCCGGCGCGCGCGCCGTCGTACTCACCGCCTCGAACCGGGCCGCGGCCGGCGTCTACGAGGACCGCAGCGGCCAGGTGCTCGCCGCCGGGTTGCGCGAGCTGGGCTTCGCGGTGGAGGGGCCGCACGTGCGGCCCGACGACGCCGCCGAGCTGGAGGCCGTGCTGCGCAACGCGGTGGACCTCGGCGTCGACCTGGTGGTCACCACCGGCGGCACCGGCCTCTCCCCCACCGACGTCACCCCCGAGGCCACCCGGGCGGTGCTCGAGCGGGAGGCGCCCGGCATCGCCGAGGCGGTCCGCCGGTACGGCGCCGAGCACGGGGTCCCCACGGCGGTCCTCTCCCGTGGGCTGGCCGGCACCGCCGCGCGCACGCTGATCGTCAACCTGCCCGGCTCCACCGGCGGGGTGCGGGACGGGCTCGCCGTCCTCGGCCCGCTGCTCCCGCACGTGGTGAGCCAGCTCCGCGGCGGAGACCATGTCTGACGTCGTCCTCCGGACGACATCGCGGCCAGGAGCCGTGGCCCAGCTGCGCTGAGCGCGTCCTGACCTGCGTCGCGGGAGCCTCCGGCCCCCACTCCTGCGGTCACCTCGCGGGGCGCGCAAGGCCCGTGCAGGTGGCCGCGTCAGTCCAGTGCGATGCGCTCCTGGTGGGTGTAGACGTTGCAGCCGTCGCCACGGAGGAAGCCGACGAGGGTGATGCCGACCTCGCGGGCCAGCTCCACGGCCAGCGACGACGGCGCGGAGACCGCCGCCAGCACCGGGATGCCGGCCATCGCCGCCTTCTGGGTCAGCTCGAAGCTCGCCCGGCCGCTCACCATCAGGACGTGCCCGGCCAGCGGCAGCCGGCCGGCCCGCACGCCGTCGCCGATCACCTTGTCCACCGCGTTGTGCCGACCGACGTCCTCGCGCAGCGCGAGCAGCTCGCCGTCGGCGCCGAACAGCCCGGCGGCGTGCAGGCCACCGGTCTTGTCGAACACCTGCTGCTGGGCGCGGAGCCGGTCCGGCAGCGCCAGCAGGGCCGCCAGTGGGAGCCGCAGGGTGTCGGCGGCGACGTCGAAGGAGGTCTTCGTGCGGATCGCGTCGATGCTCGCCTTGCCGCAGACCCCGCAGGAGCTGGACGTGTAGAAGTTCCGCTCCAGCCCGGTGTCGGGCATCGGCACGCCGGGCGCCAGGTCGACGTCCACGACGTTGTACGTGTTGCGCCCGTCCGCGTCGACCGAGTCGCAGTAGCGCAGGCCCGCGACGTCGTCGGCGCCGCGGATCACGCCCTCGGTCGCCAGGAAGCCGTGCACCAGGTCGAAGTCGTCGCCGGGGGTGCGCATGGTGATCGCCAGCGCGGTACCGCCCAGGCGGATCTCGAGCGGCTCCTCCGCGGCGACCGTGTCGGGCCGGGTGGTGTGCTGCGCGCCGCGGATGCGCAGCACCGGGGTGCGGCTGGTGACTCGTCCCACGCGGAGGACGGTACCCATGCCGTGGGCCTACCGTGTCGGCGTGGACCCGCTGCCCCCGTACTCGGCCGTGGTGCTGGCCGGTGGACGGGCCGAGCGGCTGGGCGGGCAGGCCAAGCCCCAGCTGCGCGTGGGCCGCCGGACGATGCTGACGGCCGTCCTCGACGCCGTCGGCGACGCGCGGCAGCGGATCGTCGTGGGGCCGGCGCAGGAGGTCCCGGGCGATGTCCTCCTGACCCGCGAGGCGCCGCCCGGCGGTGGGCCCGTCGCGGCGCTGCGGGCCGGGCTCGCGGTCGTGGACACCGCCGTCGTCGTCCTCCTCGCCGCCGACCTGCCGTTCCTCACCGCCCACCTGGTCGCGGAGCTGCGCCGACGCCTGCGCCACGACGGTGTCCTGGTGGTCGACGACACCGGTCGCGACCAGCTCCTGCTCGGCGCCTGGCGCACGGCTGCGCTGCGCGCCGCCGTGGCCGCGCCGGACTGCCCTCGCGCCCTGCACCGGGTGGTCTCCGGGCTCGCCGTCGACCGCTTCTCCCCGCCGGTGGCACCTGGCCGCCCGGCGCCGTGGCTGGACTGCGACACCCCCGAGGAGCTGGCGCGCGCCCGGGCGGTAGCCGGCGCGCCCCCCGGGTAGGGCGTGGGCATGCGCATCGTCATCGCCGGGGCCCACGGGCAGGTCGCTCGCCGCCTCGGCCGTCTCCTGTCCGGCCGCGGCGACACCGTCGTCGGGCTCGTCCGCAATCCCGATCACCGGGCCGACCTGGAAGCCGATGGCGTGACGCCGGCGGTGATCGACCTCGAGTCGGCCTCGCTCGAGGAGGTCGCCGAGGTGCTGCAGGGCGCTGACGGGGTCGTGTTCGCCGCGGGCGCCGGGCCGGGCAGCGGGGCCGCCCGCAAGGACAGCGTCGACCGCGGAGCGGCGGTGCTGCTGGCCGACGCCGCCGAGCGGGCGGGGGTGCGGACCTACCTGCTCGTCTCCTCCATGGGGACCGACCTGGTGGCCGGTGGCGCCGCGCCCGACGGCGTCGACGAGGTGTTCGCCGCCTACCTGCGCGCCAAGCTCGCCGCCGAGCAGAACCTGCTCGCCCGCCCCGCCCTCGCGGTCACGGTGCTGCGGCCGGGCGGCCTGACCGACGATCCCGGCACGGGCCGGGTCACCCTCGACCGGCACGTGGAGCGCGGCGAGATCCCCCGCGACGATGTCGCCGCCGTGCTGCTGGCGTTCCTCGACTCCCCGCGCGACGGAGCCGTGGTGGAGCTGGTCTCCGGCACGACGCCGGTCGCCGAGGCGGTCGCCTCCGTCCCCTGACGCGGCCCTTCCGCCCGGCGACGCTTGGTGGTACACCTGTATCACCAACGCCGCCGAGGCAGGAGCCGCCATGCCCACCAGGACCGCCCGCCCGTCCGCGTTCACCAGCGATGCAGCGCGGAACAGGTTCCTCGTGCGCTACGACGAGGTGCTGGACCGGGTCTGGCCGGTCCCGGTCGATCCGGTCGACCTGCCGACCACGGCGGGCACCGTCCGGGGATACCGGGCCGGCCCGACCGGCAGCGCCCCGGTCGTCCTGCTCAGCGGCGCGGGTGGCAACGCGATCGGCTGGTACCGCGCCGTCGCCGCGTTGAGCCGGCAGCACCCGGTGCTGGTCGTGGACACACCCGGTGAGCCCGGCCGCTCCCGGCAGACCGCGCCGCCGGCCGACGGGCCGGCGCTCACGGGCTGGCTCGAGGAGGTGCTCGCCGGGGTCGGGGCCCGTGGCGCCCACCTGGTGGGGTGCTCCTACGGCGGCTGGCTGGCCCTGGAGCACGCGCGGGTGCAGCCGGGGCGGATCTCCGCGGTGACGCTCGTGGACCCGGCCGGCCTCCAGCCGCCGACCGGCCGCTTCTACCGCTGGGTGGTCCTCGGCGGGATGGCCGCCGCACTGCCCCGGGGACTGCGCCACCGGGCGGCCCGGCGCCTGGTGAACGGCACGCTCGCCGACGACGACCTCATGGCCCTGGTGTCGGCATCCATGGCCTTCCGGCGCCGGCTCCCCGCCCCCTCGCCGTGGTCGGACGACGAGCTCGAGAGCGTCGCCCCGCCGGTGCAGGTGCTGATCGGCGAGCGCAGCACCATCCACGATGCCACCGCGGTCGCCCGCCGCCTGTCCGCCGTACGGCCGGACTGGCGCGTGGAGGTCGTCCCCGGCACCGGCCACGCGCTGCAGGTCGAGGCTCCCGAGCTGGTGGCCGACCGGGTGCTCTCCTTCCCCCCACCCGTGAGCCGCCCACGCGCGGAGGCCTGATGCCCAGGCGCGTCGACCACGGCGAACGGCGGGCCCACATCAGAGCAGCTCTGCTGCGCATCGCGAGCAGCCGCGGCCTGCAGGCGGTCACCATGCGGGAGGTCGCCGCCGAGGCGGGGGTGTCGCTGCGCCTGGTGCAGTACTACTTCACCGACAAGCGGACGCTGATGCGGGCCGGCCTGGACGAGCTCGCGGCGCGGTTCGACCGCCGGGTCCGTGAGCGCGCCACCGCGCACGGTGCCGGCCTGCCACCGCGGCTGGCCCTCGAGGTCGTGCTCGGCAGCATCCTGCCCACCGACGAGTCGAGTCGTGCGGACCGCATGGCGTGGACGGCCTACTTCGCCGCAACGCTGACCGACCCCGGGCTGCTGGAGGGCACCACCGACCACCCGGATGCGCTCGCCGACCTGCTGACCGGGTACGTCGTGCGCGCGCAGCAGAGCGGAGATGTCGACGCACAGCGGGACGCCCGCATCGAGGCGGCGAGCCTGCTCGCCCTGGTGAACGGCCTCAGCGACAGCGTGCTCGGCCGGCAGCGGGACGCCGAGGACGCGCTGGCGATCCTGGGCTACCGCCTGGACCGGCTGTTCGACGGCCCGGCCGTCACCCCCGGCGCGCCCGGGTGACCTGGGCACGGGCGGCGAGCTCGGCATCGGGCGGGTAGTCGACGGCGAGCAGCGTCAGGCCGTGGGCCGGGGCGACCGGCACCTCGCTGGACCGCTCGGAGCGTGCCAGGAGGCTCGCCGGCCAGTCGAGCGGGCGCCGCCCCTCACCCACCGCGATCAGGCCCCCCACGAGGCTGCGCACCATCGAGTGGCAGAAGGCGTCGGCGGACGCATCGATGCGGAGCACCTCGACGCCGGCGTCCTCCACGGCCCTCGAGACCTTGAGCCGCAGCAGGGTGCGGATCGTCGTCGCCCCCTCGCGGCGCCTGCAGAAGGCCGCGAAGTCGTGCTCACCGAGGAGCAGCCCCGCCGCGAGATCCATGGCGGTGGCGTCGAGCCGACGCGGCCAGGCCACCGTGTCGTTCCGGCGCAGCGGCGGCGGACCCGCCGGGTCGTCGGTCAGCCGGTACGCGTAGTGGCGGGCCAGCGCACCGAAGCGCGCATCGAAGTCCGGGGGCGCCTCGGTCACCGACCGGACCACCACGTCCGACGGCAGGACGCCGCGGAGCCGCCGGACCAGCTTGGCGGCCTGCTCCTGCCACACCCCCCGCGGGACGTCGCAGTGGACGACCTGACCGGTGGCGTGCACGCCGGCGTCGGTGCGGCCGGCGACGGTGAGGTCGACGTCGCGGCGGAGCACCGTGGCCAGACCCCGCTCCAGCTCGTGCTGGACCGTGCGCATCGCCGGCTGGCGGGCCCAGCCGTGGAAGCCGGTGCCGTCGTACTGCACGGCCAGCCGGAGACGGACGAGCCCGCCACCGGAGTCGGTGGCGGGCTCGTCCGTGCGCTGCTGATCGCTCAGCGGCACGTCACTTCGGGTCCGGAGCGGCGTCGCCGCCCTGGTACTGCTGGCTCGCGGTCGCGGCGTCCCCGAGCTCGGCGGCCTCGACCTCCGCCGCCGCGGCCCGGGCCACCTCGGGCGAGAGCGCCGGGTCGTCCACCAAGGCCGCGTTCTCGCGCTGCGGCTCGGGCGTCACGTCACCGTCGTCCTGCCGGTCGCCGTCGGGGTTGTAGACGTCGGTGACGATCTCCTGCGCCTCGTCCGTGACGCTGCCGTCGGTCACCGCGGGCGAGGTGTCGCCACCGGGACCGGTGGTCTCACCCTGGAACGTCGCCCCCTGGTCGCCGCCACCGGCGGACACGCCGGCCGCGCCGGCGCCCGTCACGTCCTCGGGCGAGCTCATCGGGCGTCCGTGTCCTCGGCGTCGGCGGCGGTCTCGCCGGCCGCCTCCTCGGCGACCTGGTCGGCCGCCGCGTCCTCGGCGACGGAGGTCTCCCCGGCAGCGGACTCGTCGACCGGGGTCTCCTCGGCGTCGGCGGTCTCGATCGCGTCCGCGGTGACCTCGCCGGTGGCAGCGGCCGCGCCGGCGCCGGTGGCGAACTGGGTGCCACGGGCGCGCTCGGCCTCGCCGACGGCCTGCTGGCCGACGGTCAGGGCCTCGACCAGCTCGATGACCGCCATCGGGGCATTGTCGCCCTTGCGGGGACCGACCTTGGTGATGCGGGTGTAGCCACCGGGGCGGTTCTCGTAGCGAGGGCCGATCTCGGCGAACAGGGTGTGGACGACGTCCTTGTCACGGATGGTCGTCATCACCTGACGACGCGCGTGCAGGTCACCGCGCTTGGCGAAGGTCACCAGCTTCTCGGCCAACGGACGCAGCCGCTTGGCCTTCGCCTCGGTGGTGGTGATCCGCCCGTGCTCGAACAGCGAGGTGGCCAGGTTGGCCAGCATCAGCCGCTCGTGCGCGGGGGAGCCGCCGAGACGGGGGCCCTTGGTGGGGGTGGGCATGTCGGTCCTTCCTCAGGCGGCCGGGCGCTCGCTGCCGGCTGCATCCGTGGTGGTGCTGTCGTCCTTGCTGCGGTGGTGCTGCACTGCTCGTGGCGTCAGTGTGGCGTGCCCCGAGCGGCCCCGCTGCAGGGGCCCACCGCGGACGTGCCGGCGGCGGGGTGCAGCGGGGCCCTTGCTCAGAGCTGCTCGGTCTCCTGGTAGGAGCCCTCGTCGTACTGCGCCTGGTCGTAGCCGGCCGCGTACTCGCCCGTGCCCTGGTAGGCGTCGGTCTCGTAGCCCTCGTCGTAGCTCTCGATCGAGGTGGGGATGAACCCGGGCGGGCTGTCCTTGAGCGCCAGCCCCATGGCGGCCAGCTTCATCTTGACCTCGTCGATCGACTTGGCCCCGAAGTTCCGGATGTCGAGCAGGTCGGCCTCGGAGCGGGTCACGAGCTCACCGACGGTGTGCACGCCCTCGCGCTTGAGGCAGTTGTAGGACCGGACGGTGAGGTCCATGTCCTCGATCGGCATCGAGAAGTTGGCGATGTCGGCGGCCTCGGCCGGGCTGGGCCCGACCTCGATGCCCTCGGCGTCGATGTTCAGCTCGCGCAGCAGCCCGAAGAGCTCGACCAGGGTCGACCCGGCCGAGGCGATCGCGTCCCGCGGGGCGATGGAGGGCTTGGTCTCCACGTCCACCACGAGCCGGTCGAAGTCCGTGCGCTGCTCGACGCGGGTCGCCTCGACGGCGTAGGTGACCTTGCGGACCGGCGAGTAGATCGAGTCGACGGGGATGCGGCCGATCTCCTGGCCCGGCTGCTTGTTCTGCGGGGCCGGCACGTAGCCGCGGCCGCGCTCGACGACCAGCTCGACCTCCAGCCGACCCTTGCCGTTCAGGGTGGCGATGTGCAGCTCGGGGTTGTGCACCTCGACGCCGGCCGGCGGCGCGATGTCCGCGGCGGTGACCTCACCCGGGCCCTGCTTGCGCAGGTACATGGTCACCGGCTCGTCGGAGTCGGAGCTGACGACCAGGCTCTTGAGGTTGAGGATGATCTCGGTGACGTCCTCCTTGACGCCCGGCACGGTGGTGAACTCGTGCAGGGTGCCCTCGATGCGGAT
Organism: Blastococcus sp. SYSU DS0753; assembly: GCF_054051175.1. NCBI lineage: Bacteria > Bacillati > Actinomycetota > Actinomycetes > Geodermatophilales > Geodermatophilaceae > Blastococcus > Blastococcus sp. SYSU DS0753. The sequence goes on from NZ_JBJHAT010000003.1 coordinate 27,520, forward strand.
GCTGGTGACAGCGGCACCGGGGATGGACGACAGCAGCGTGCGCCGCAGGGAGTTGCCGAGGGTGTAGCCGAAGCCCGGCTCGAGCGGCTCGATGATGAACCGCGAGCGCTGCTCCGAGATGGTCTCCTCGGTCAGCGTGGGGCGCTGTGCGATGAGCATTGGGTGTCTCCTTCAGGTCCTCCGGCACCCGCCATATGACGCCGTGAGGGGGTGGTGCTGGCCCCGGCGGACATCTGTCCGTCCGCCGGGACCGGTGGTGCTGGAACGGCCCTGTCGCAGGGGCCCGCCGCGCGGGGAGCGTGTGGCGGGGTGCGACAGGGTCCTTCTACTTCGAGTACAGCTCGACGATCAGCTGCTCCTGGACCGGGGTGTCGATCACCTGACGGGCCGGGATGCCGTGGACGAGCACGCGGAGCTGGGTGCTGATGACCTCGAGCCACGGCGGCACGGGGCGCTCGCCCGCGCGGGCCTGGGCCACCTCGAACGGCATCATCGTGCGCGACTTCTCGGCGACCTCGATGATGTCGTTCTCGCTGACCCGGTACGACGGGATGTCGACCTTGCGGCCGTTCACCCGGATGTGGCCGTGGCGCACCAGCTGGCGGGCCATGTCGCGGGACTCGGCGAAGCCGGCCCGGTAGACCACGTTGTCCAGCCGCGACTCGAGGATCTGCAGCAGGACCTCACCGGTCTTGCCCGTCTTGCGGTTGGCCTCTTCGTAGTAGCCGCGGAACTGCTTCTCCAGCACACCGTAGATACGGCGGGCCTTCTGCTTCTCGCGCAGCTGCAGCAGGTACTCGCTGTCCTTGCTGCGGCCCCGGCCGTGCTCGCCCGGCGGGTACGGCCGGATCTCGATCGGGCACTTCGGGGACTCGCACTTGCTGCCCTTGAGGAACAGCTTCATCTTCTCGCGCCGGCACATGCGGCAGTCGGCTCCGGTGTAACGGGCCACGTCTATCTACCTCTTCGTCTCGTCAGTGGCCGGTCAGACCCGGCGGCGCTTCTTGGGGCGGCAGCCGTTGTGCGGCTGCGGGGTGACGTCCTGGATCTGCCCCACCTCGAGGCCGGTGGCCTGGAGCGAGCGGATCGCGGTCTCCCGGCCGGAGCCGGGGCCCTTCACGAAGACGTCCACCTTGCGCATGCCGTGCTCCTGCGCCTTGCGGGCCGCGTTCTCGGCGGCCATCTGCGCGGCGAAGGGGGTCGACTTGCGGGAGCCCTTGAAGCCGACGTGGCCGGCGGAGGCCCAGCTGATCACGTTCCCGCTGGGATCGGTGATCGAGACGATCGTGTTGTTGAACGTGCTCTTGATGTGCGCAGCACCGTGAGCGACGTTCTTCTTCTCCTTGCGGCGGACCTTCTTGGCGCCGGCCGCGGCGCGAGCCCTGGGAGGCATGAGTCTGTCGAGTTCCTTCTCTTCGTGGCCTAGAGAGGCAGCACGCGTGCGCGCCGACGCTCCCCCCTCACGGGATCTGCGGCGACGCGCTCTCGCGGCTTACTTCTTGCCGGCCTTCTTCTTGCCGGCGATGGTCTTGCGCGGGCCCTTGCTCGAGCGCGCGTTGGTCTTGGTGCGCTGACCGTGCACCGGGAGGCCACGGCGGTGCCGCAGACCCTGGTAGCAACCGATCTCCACCTTGCGACGGATGTCGGCGGCCACCTCGCGGCGCAGGTCACCCTCGACGCGGAAGTGCTCGTCGATGTAGTCGCGGAGCTTCAGCAGGTCCTCGTCACTGAGGTCCTTGGCGCGCAGGTCGGGGTTCACACCCGTCGCGGCCAGGGTCTCCTTGGCGTGGTGCTTGCCGATGCCATAGATGTAGGTGAGCGCGATCTCCATCCGCTTCTCGCGGGGCAGGTCGACGCCAGCCAGTCGTGCCATGTTCAGGTACTCCCTCAGCCCTGGCGCTGCTTGTGCCGGGCGTTGTCGCAGATGACCATGACCCGGCCGTGCCGGCGGATCACCTTGCACTTGTCGCAGATCTTCTTCACCGACGGCTGGACCTTCACCGGTGCCGCCCCTCATTCCTCGAAATCGATGTGCCCGGACCGCGCACGCCGTGCGGGTCCGTGACGGTCACTTGTAGCGGTAGACGATGCGACCGCGCGTCAGGTCGTAGGGCGAGAGCTCCACGACCACGCGGTCCTCGGGCAGGATGCGGATGTAGTGCTGCCGCATCTTGCCGCTGATGTGGGCGAGCACCCGGTGCCCGTTCTGCAGCTCGACCCGGAACATCGCGTTGGGCAGCGGCTCGACGACGCGACCCTCGACCTCGATGGCCCCGTCCTTCTTCGCCATGCCCTACACGCACTCCTTGACTCGGTGGTACTGGTTCCTTCGCGCGGCCGCGCCGATGACCGGCTGGACGCGCTCGGGACTTTGCAGATCGGGTGGTGCCGGCGCTCTCGCAGAGGGCGCTCTGCGTCATGCGGCCACAGCACGACGACAGAACGGCGCTAGCGCCACAGAAGATCGTACCCCGATGTCCCACGCGTCACCAACCCGCCCCGGAGTGACAGTGGTGACGTGCTGAACGGCCCGATCAGGGGCTCACTCCCAGCGTGCGAGGGGTGAGGAGGTCGGGGTCCTTCTTCAGGTGCGGGGCGTGATCCCGAACGGCGCCAGACCCGCGACGCCGCCGTCCTCGGCGGTGAGCACCCACGGACCCTCGGGGGTGATGGCGACCGTGTGCTCGAAGTGTGCCGCGCGCGACCCGTCCTTCGTGACGACCGTCCAACCGTCCTCGAGCTCCACGGTGGCGGGGTCGCCGACGGTCACCATCGGCTCGATCGCCAGGGCGAGGCCGGGGACGAGCTTGGGGCCACGGCCCGGCCGCCCGTAGTTCAGCACGTGCGGGTCCTGGTGCATCTCCGTGCCGATGCCGTGCCCGCCGTAGTGGTCGACGATGCCGTACGGGTGGCTCTCGGCCCGGATGACCTGCTCGACCGCGGAGCTGATGTCGGTCAGCCGGCCGCCGGCGACGGCACGGGCCAGCCCCGCCCACATCGACCGCTCCGTCACGTCGAGCAGCGCCGCATCCTCGGCAGAGGGATCCCCCACCGTCACCGTCACGGCGGAATCCCCGTGCCAGCCGTTCAGGATGGCCCCGCAGTCGATCGAGATGTTGTCGCCCGAGGCGAGCGCCCGGTCCTTGTGCGGGATGCCGTGCACGATCTCGTCGTTGATCGACGCGCAGATGCTGCCGGTGAAGCCGTGGTACCCCAGGAACGAGGGCACGGCACCCGCGCTGCGGATGTGGTCCTCGGCGATCGCGTCGAGCTCACCCGTGGTGACCCCCGGGCGGATGGCAGCGCGGACGGCCGCGATCGCTCCCGCGACGACGAGCCCCGCGCCCCGCATCAGCTCGATCTCGTGCGGCGTCTTTATCTGGATCATGCGTCCACTCCACTTCGCGACCAACGGAAGGCGGCCGAGGATGCCTGCCGTCATCTTCCGCGTCGCTCCTTCACCGCACCGGCCGGCCGGTGGCTCACGCCGGCTGACCGGCCTCGCCGTCATCGTCAGCGCCCAGCGCGCGCAGCGCCCGGGCGGTGACCTCCTCGACCGGACCGATCGCGTCGATGCGCGCGAGCAGCCCCTCGTCCTCGTAGAAGCCTGCCACCGGTGCGGTCTGTTCCCGGTACACGTGCAGCCGGTGCCGCACCGTCTCGGGCTTGTCGTCGTCGCGCTGGACCTCTTTACCGTCCACGATCATGCGCCGACCCGAGAGCCGCCGGACCAGCTCGTCCTCGTCGACCACGAGTTCCACGACGCGGTCGAGCTTCTGCCCCAGCTCGGTGAGGGACTCCCGCAGCTGCTCGGCCTGGGCGATGGTGCGCGGGAAGCCATCGAGCAGGAAGCCCGACTCCGCGTCGTCCTCGGCCAGCCGGTCCTTGACCATGGCGACGGTGATCTCGTCGGGCACGAGGTCGCCGGCGTCCATGTAGACCTTGGCCTTCTGGCCCAGCTCCGTCTTCCCGCTCACGTTGGCGCGGAAGATGTCGCCGGTCGAGATCGCGGGGACGCCGAGCTTGGCGGCGATGATCTGCGCCTGGGTGCCCTTGCCCGCTCCGGGGGGGCCCAGGAGGACGATGCGCACTACTTCAGGAACCCTTCGTAGTTGCGCTGATTCAGTTGCGTCTCGATCTGCTTCACCGTCTCCAACCCCACTCCGACCATGATCAGGACAGCGGTTCCACCGAACGGGAAGTTCTGGTTCTGCCCTTCCTGCGTGATCGACAGGAAGAGGTTCGGCAGGACTGCGACCAGACCCAGGTAGATCGACCCCGGAAGCGTGATCCGGGACAGGACGTACTGCAGGTACTCGGCGGTGGGCCGCCCCGGCCGGATGCCCGGGATGAAGCCGCCGTAGCGCTTCATGTCGTCGGCCCGTTCCTCCGGGTTGAACGTGATCGACACGTAGAAGTACGTGAAGAAGATGATCATCGCGAAGTAGATCGCGACGTGGACCGGGCTGCTCTGGTCGATCACGTAGTTCTCGAAGAACCGACGCACCGCTCCGGTCTCGTTGCCCTGGAGCTGGGTGATCAGCTGGGGCAGGTACAGCAGCGACGAGGCGAAGATGACCGGGATGACGCCGGCCTGGTTCACCTTCAGCGGCAGGTAGGTCGACGTGCCGCCGTACATCCGGCGGCCGACCATCCGCTTGGCGTACTGCACCGGGATGCGGCGCTGCGCCTGCTCGACGTAGACCACGGTGCCGATGATCACGACGGCGAAGGCACACACGACGGCGAAGACGATGCCGCCCCGCGTCTGCAGGATCGAGCCGCCCTCGGCCGGGATCCGCGCGGCGATCGAGGTGAAGATCAGCACGGACATGCCGTTGCCGATCCCCTTCTCGGTCAGCAGCTCGCCGAGCCACATGATCAGCGCGGTGCCGGCGGTCAGCGTGATCACCAGGATCACCGTCGTCCAGACCGACTCCGACGGGATGATCTCCTGGCTGCAGTTCGGGAACAGCTGCCCGCTGCGGGCGAGGGCGATGATGCCGGTGCTCTGCAGCACGGCCAGCGCGATGGTGAGGTAGCGGGTGTACTGGGTCAGCTTGGCCTGACCCGACTGCCCTTCCTTCTTCAGCTGCTCGAAGCGCGGGATCACCACCACCAGCAGCTGCACGATGATGCTCGCGGTGATGTAGGGCATGATCCCCAGCGCGAACACGCTCAACCGGAGCAGCGCGCCGCCGGAGAAGAGGTTCACCAGCGAGTAGAGGTCCCGCTGGTCGGAGGCCTGGGCCTGCTCCAGGCAGCTGTTGATCGCCTCCACCGAGACGCCCGGCCCCGGGACCGCCGCCCCCAGCCGGTAGACGGCGATGATCGCCAGGGAGAACAGCAGCTTGCGCCGGAGATCTGGCGTCCGGAACGCCGCGGCGAACGCCTGCAGCACGTGCCCTCCCCTGTTCGGTCGAGTGAGGTTAGCAAGAGAAGGACCCCGTCCCCCTCACCGCTCGCGAGCTCGCGGTGAGCCTCCGGACGGGGCCGAGGGAGGGGAAGGGGTCCTTCTACTCAGAGAACGGTGGTGCTGCCGCCGGCCGCGGCGATCTTCTCGGCAGCCGAGGCGGAGAAGGCGTTCGCGTGCACGTCGACCTTGATCCCGCCGAGGTCACCGGTGCCCAGCACCTTGACCGGCTGGCCGCGGCGCACCGCGCCGGCCTCGGCCAGCGTGTCCGGGTTGACCGCGCCCCCCTGCGGGAACAGCGCCGCGATCCGGTCGAGGTTGACGACCTGGAAGACGACCTTGTTGTTGTTCTTGAAGCCCGAGAGCTTGGGCAGCCGCATGTTCAGCGGGGTCTGCCCACCCTCGAACCGCGCGGAGACGGTGCCCCGCGCGCCGGTGCCCTTCGTACCGCGCCCGGCCGTCTTGCCCTTGGAACCCTCACCACGACCCACGCGGGTCTTCTTGGTGTGGGCGCCGGGGGCCGGACGCAGGTGGTGGACCTTCAGTGTCATAGCGAGTCTTTCCTCAGACCTCTTCGACGCGCACGAGGTGCGGCACCGTCGCGACCATCCCGCGGATCTCGGGACGGTCCTCCTGGACGACCGAGTCGTTGATCTTCTTCAGGCCCAGCGAGCGCAGCGTCTGGCGCTGGTTGGGCTTGGTGCCGATCGCGGACTTGACCTGGGTGACCTTCAGCTGCGCCATCTCAGACCCCCTGACCCGCACGCGCACGCAGCATGGCGGCCGGGGCGACGTCCTCGAGGGGCAGACCACGGCGGGCCGCGATCTCCTCGGGGCGGACGAGGTCCTTCAGCGCCTGCATGGTGGCGTGCACGATGTTGATCGGGTTCGACGAACCGAGGCTCTTCGAGAGCACGTCGTGGATACCGGCGCACTCCAGCACGGCGCGCACCGGGCCACCGGCGATGACACCGGTACCGGGGCTCGCCGGCTTGAGGAGCACGACGCCCGCCGCCGCCTCACCCTGCACGGGGTGCGGGATGGTGCTGGCGATGCGCGGCACCTTGTAGAAGTGCTTCTTCGCCTCCTCGACGCCCTTGGCGATCGCCGCGGGCACCTCCTTGGCCTTGCCGTAGCCGACGCCCACGGTGCCGTCACCGTCGCCCACGATCACCAGAGCGGTGAAGCTGAAGCGCCGACCACCCTTGACGACCTTGGACACGCGGTTGATCGCCACCACGCGCTCGATGTAGTTGCTCTTCTCGGCGGGAGCGCCTCCGGGGCCCCGCCCGCCGTCACGACGGTCGCGGCGGTCGTTGCCGCCGCCGGCGCCGCCGCCGCGTCGCTGTGGTCCTGGCATCAGACGTCCCTCTCGATCTGCTCGCTCGTGCTGGTGCGGTGGCTGGTCATCAGAAGTCCAGCCCACCCTCGCGGGCACCGTCGGCCAGCGCGGCGATGCGCCCGGCGTAGCGGTTGCCCCCGCGGTCGAAGACGACCGCCGTGATGCCGGCGGCCTTCGCGCGCTCGGCCACCAGGGCACCCACCTGGCGGGCCAGGGCGGACTTGTCGCCCTCGGCGCCACGCAGGCTGGCGTCCATGGTCGACGCGCTCACCACGGTGCGGCCGACGGTGTCGTCGACCACCTGCACGTGGATGTGGCGCGAGCTGCGCTTGACCACCAGGCGCGGGCGCTCCGGCGTGCCGGCGACCCGCTTGCGCAGCCGGTTGTGCCGACGCAGGCGCGAGACGCGCCGCGCGGTGCTGATGTCGGTGCCGACGGGCTTGCGGCCGCCGGCGGTCTTCCCGTTCGTGGGAGCAGTTGCCTGAGCCATCACTTACCCGTCTTCCCGACCTTGCGCTTGACGACCTCGCCCTGGTACCGCACGCCCTTGCCCTTGTACGGGTCGGGCTTGCGGATCTTGCGGATCTTGGCCGCCACCTCACCGACCAGCTGCTTGTCGATCCCGCTGACCCGCAGGCGGGTCGGGGACTCGACCGCGAAGGTGATGCCCTCCGGGGCCTTCACCGGCACGGGGTGGCTGAAGCCCAGGGCGAACTCGAGGTCCGAGCCGCGCGCCTGGACGCGGTAACCGACACCGACGATCTCGAGGGTCTTGGTGTACCCCTCGGTGACGCCGGTGATCATGTTGGCGATCAGAGTCCGCGAGAGCCCGTGCAGGGCGCGGCTCTGCCGCTCGTCGTTGGGGCGCTGCACCCGCAGCGTGCCGTCCTCGTCGCGCTCGACGGTGATCGGCGCGGCGACCGTGTGGCTGAGCGTGCCCTTGGGTCCCTTCACGCTGACCGTCTGACCGTCGATGGCGACGTCGACACCACCGGGCACGGCGATCGGGAGTCGTCCGATCCGTGACATTGTCGTTCGCTCCCTTACCAGACGTAGGCGAGGACTTCCCCACCCACGCCCTTCTTGTTCGCCTGCTTGTCGGTCAGCAGCCCGGTCGAGGTCGAGATGATCGCGACGCCGAGGCCGCCGAGGACCTTGGGCAGCGCCGTCGACTTCGCGTACACCCGCAGACCGGGCTTGGAGACCCGCCGGACGCCGGCGATGCTCCGCTCGCGGTTCGGGCCGTACTTGAGGTCGACCACCAGCTGCTTGAACGGCTTGCCGTCGGCGTCGGTCTCGTCCACGCGCCACCCCGCGATGTAGCCCTCCTGCTGGAGGATCTCGGCGATGTGCGTCTTGAGCTTCGACGACGGCATGACCGCGGAGTCGTGGTACGCCTGGTTGGCGTTGCGCAGACGCGTCAGCATGTCTGCGATCGGGTCGGTCATGGTCATGACGTAGTGGTGCCTCTCTCGCCGCGGTTCCTCGTGCGCCGGGTCATCGGGGACTTGGCGCGGGGCCTTTCGGCGATCAGTGGTGCGTTGGTGAGGGGATGGAGCGGCCCGGCCCCGTCCCGGGTCCCACCCTGAGCTTGCGAAGGGTGGGGAGGACGGGGTGTTTTACCAGGAACTCTTGCGAACGCCCGGGAGCTCCCCGGCGTGGGCCATCTCCCGCAGGCAGATCCGGCACAGGCCGAACTTGCGGAACACCGAGTGCGGGCGACCGCACCGCTGGCAGCGGGTGTAGCCACGCACCTTGAACTTCGGGGTGCGGGCCGCCTTGTTGATCAGCGCCTTCTTGGCCATCTCTTCTCTCCTGCCCGGCTCAGCGGACGGTCGTGACGACGGGCTGGCCGGCGAAGGGGAAGCCGAGCTGGCGGAGCAGCTCGCGACCCTCCTCGTCGGTGGTCGCGGTGGTGACCAGCGTGATGTCCATGCCGCGGGGACGGTCGATCTTGTCGACGTCGATCTCGCGGAACATCGACTGCTCGTTCAGCCCGAACGTGTAGTTGCCGTGGCCGTCGAACTGCTTGGGGTTCAGGCCGCGGAAGTCGCGGATGCGGGGCAGCGCCAGCGACAGCAGACGGTCCAGGAACTCCCACATGCGGTCGCCGCGGAGGGTGACCTTCGCGCCGATGGGCATGCCCTCGCGCAGCTTGAACTGCGCGATGGACTTGCGGGCCCGGACGACGGCCGGCTTCTGGCCGGTGATGGCGGTGAGGTCGCGGACCGCGCCGTCCATCAGCTTGGCGTCGCGGGTGGCCTCGCCGACGCCCATGTTGACGACGATCTTCGTCAGGCGCGGGATCTGCATGACGTTCTCGTAGCCGAACTCCGACTGGAGGGCCGGCGTGATCGTCTCGCGGTAGTGGGCGAGCATGCGGGGCAGCTCACGGGTGGGTGCGCTCATGAGGTTCAGAGGTCCTTACCGGTGCGCCGCGAGACCCGGATGCTGCGGCCTTCCTCGTCCTTGCGGTAGCCGACCCGGGTCGGCTTCTCCTCGGAGTCGACCACCATCACGTTGCTCACGTGGATGGGCGCCTCCTGCGTGACGATCCCGCCCTGCTGGGCGCCGCGCTGGGTCGAGCTGATGCGGGTGTGCTTCCGCACGCGACCGACGCCCTCGACCAGGACCCGCTGGAGCTTGGGGTAGGCGGCGATGACGCGGCCCTTGGCTCCCTTGTCCTTGCCGGCCAGCACGAGGACGGTGTCGCCCTTCTTGACCTTCATCGACGGGGTCTTGTCCGCCATGATCACAGCACCTCCGGGGCGAGCGAGATGATCCGCATGAAGCGCTTGTCGCGGAGCTCCCGGCCGACGGGCCCGAAGATGCGCGTCCCGCGCGGGTCGCCGCTGTCGCGGATGATGACCGCGGCGTTCTCGTCGAAGCGGATGTAGGAGCCGTCCGGACGACGGCGCTCCTTCACGGTGCGGACGACGACGGCCTTGACGACGTCACCCTTCTTGACGCCTGCACCGGGCAGCGCGTCCTTCACGGTGCCGACGATGATGTCGCCGATGCCCGCGTAGCGTCGCCCGGAGCCGCCGAGCACCCGGATGCAGAGGATCTCCTTCGCACCGGTGTTGTCGGCGACGCGCAGCCGCGACTCCTGCTGGATCACGTCCTACTCCCAAATACTTGTGGTGACAGCCGGGCCGGAACGGTGAACCGGCTGTCCGGCACTCGCGTGCGGACGCACCGGCGGCAGTTGCCGCCGGTGCGTCCGAAGCACGGGTACCGGGATGTGACGCGCGACCCCCTCGAGCCACGAGGTGCGCGCCAGTCGTTCAGCGTACTCCTACCTGGGGCGACCCTGCCGGGCCGCCTCCCGCAGGACTACTTGGCCTTCTCGATGACCTCGACCAGCCGCCACCGCTTGGTGGCCGACGTCGGCCGGGTCTCCATGATCTGCACGCGGTCACCGACACCGGCGACGCCCTGCTCGTCGTGCGCCTTCAGCTTGCTCGTCCGGCGGATGACCTTGCCGTACAGGCCGTGCTTCACGCGGTCCTCGACCTCGACGACGATGGTCTTCTCCATCTTGTCGCTGACGACGAGGCCCTCGCGGACCTTGCGGTAGCCACGGCCGGCCAGGCCGGGGCCGGACGACTCCTGGGTCTCGCTCATGCCACACCCTCGTTCGGGGCGACCGAGAGACCCAGCTCGCGCTCGCGCATGATCGTGTAGATCCGGGCGATGTCGCGGCGGACGGTCTGCAGTCGCCGATTGTTGTCCAGCTGGCCGGTGGCCACCTGGAACCGCAGGTTGAACAGTTCTTCCTTCGACTCGCGCAGCCGCGAGGCGAGCTCGTCAGCAGAGAGCTCGCGCAGCTCGGGAGCGGTCAGACCGGCGGCCATCACACTTCTCCTTCACGCGTGATGAAGCGGCACTTCATCGGCAGCTTGTGGATCGCACGACGCATGGCCTCGCGGGCCACGGGCTCGGCGACCCCGGACAGCTCGAACAGCACGCGACCGGGCTTGACGTTGGCCACCCACCACTCGGGCGAACCCTTACCGGAACCCATGCGGGTCTCGGCGGGCTTCTTCGTCAGCGGACGGTCGGGGTAGATCGAGATCCACACCTTCCCGCCACGACGGATGTGCCGGGTCATCGCGATACGCGCCGACTCGATCTGCCGGTTGGTGACGTAGGCCGGCTCCAGGGCCTGGATGGCGTACTCACCGAAGTTGATCTCGGTGCCGCCCTTGGCCCGGCCGGAGCGGCTCGGGTGGTGCTGCTTGCGGTGCTTGACGCGCCGTGGGATGAGCATGGCTCAGCTCTCCGTGTTCTCGGTGGCCGTCTCGGCGGCTGCCGTGCCCTGCGGGCCGGCTGCCTCGGCGACGGTCTGCTCGGGAGCGACCTCACCGGAGGTCTGCGCGACCACGGCGTCGGTGGTCTCGGCCACCGGCCCCGTCGTGGACTCGGCGGCGGCGCGGCCGGCCTCGGTGCCACCAGCGGTGGTGCCCGAGGAACCCGAGCGGCGCTGGGGCCGCTGCGCGCGCTCGCGTCGCTGCTGACGCTGGGCGAGTGCCTCGAGGGCCTCCCGCTCGGCGCGCGAGCCGCTGACGTCGCCCTTGTAGATCCACACCTTGACGCCGATGCGACCGAAGGTCGTACGGGCCTCGTAGATGCCGTAGTCGATGTTCGCCCGGAGGGTGTGCAGGGGCACCCGGCCCTCGCGGTAGAACTCCGAGCGGCTCATCTCGGTGCCGCCGAGGCGACCCGAGCACTGCACCCGGATGCCCTTGACCTGCGGGCTGCGCTGGGCGGACTGCATCGCCTTGCGCATGGCGCGCCGGAAGCTCACCCGGCTGGAGAGCTGCTCGGCGACGCCCTGGGCGACCAGCTGCGCGTCGGACTCGGGGTTCTTGACCTCGAGGATGTTCAGCTGCACCTGCTTGCCGGTCAGCTTCTCCAGCTCGCCGCGGATGCGGTCCGCCTCGGCGCCGCGGCGCCCGATGACGATGCCCGGACGGGCGGTGTGGATGTCGACGCGGACCCGGTCACGGGTGCGCTCGATCTCCACCTTGGAGATGCCGGCCCGCTCCATGCCCTTGGACATGAGCTTGCGGATCGCGACGTCTTCCTTGACGTAGTCCTTGTACAGCTTGTCCGCGTACCACCGGGACTTGTAGTCGGTGGTGATCCCGAGCCGGAACCCGTGCGGGTTGACCTTCTGACCCACTATCGGGTCCCTCCCCTCGTGTTGCTGGTGGACTGCTGGGTGGCCGGGCCGGACTGGCCGGTGTCCCGGCGCGCCTTGCGCGACTTCTGCGCGAGGACGGCGCTGCTGGCGACCTCGCTCACCTCGATGGTGATGTGGCTGGTCCGCTTGTTGATGCGGAACGCCCGGCCCTGCGCACGCGGACGGATCCGCTTGAGCGTCGGCCCCTCGTCGACGTACGCCGCGCTGACCACGAGTGCAGCCGGGTCCAGCTGCAGGTTGTGCTCGGCGTTGGCCACCGCGCTGGCGACCACCTTGGCGACCGGCTCGCTCGCCGACTGCGGGGCGAAGCGCAGCAGCGCCAGGGCCTCGTCGGTCGGCAGGTAGCGGATCAGGTCCACCACGCGGCGGGCCTTCATGGGGGTCACGCGGACGAACCGGGCCGTAGCCCGGGCGACCGGCGCCTCCTGTCCCAACTGGGAAGTCATCTGAATCTCTCTCTACCTGGTCAGCCCCGCCGCGAGCGGCGGTCGTCCTTGACGTGCCCGCGGAAGGTGCGCGTGGGCGCGAACTCCCCGAGCTTGTGCCCGACCATCGCCTCGGTCACGAACACCGGGACGTGCTTGCGGCCGTCGTGCACCGCGAGGGTGTGGCCGAGCATGTCCGGGATGATCGTCGAACGGCGTGACCAGGTACGGATCACGTTCTTGGTGCCCTTGGCGTTCTGGGCGTCCACCTTGGCGAGCAGGTGGTCGTCGACGAACGGGCCCTTCTTCAGGCTGCGTGGCATATCTGTCGGACTCCTCTACCCGCTCAGCGCTTCTTGTTGGTGCGCCGGCGGCGCACGATCAGGGCGTCACTTGCCTTCCGCTTGCGCGTCCGGCCCTCCGGCTTGCCCTTCGGGTTCACCGGGTGGCGACCACCGGAGGTCTTGCCCTCACCGCCACCGTGCGGGTGGTCGACCGGGTTCATCGCCACACCCCGGACGGTCGGGCGCTTGCCCTTCCACCGCATACGGCCGGCCTTGCCCCAGTTGATGTTCGACTGCTCGGCGTTGCCCACCTCGCCGACGGTCGCGCGGCAGCGCACGTCGACGTTGCGGATCTCCCCCGACGGCATGCGCAGCTGCGCGAAGCGACCCTCGCGGGCGACCAGCTGGACGCTGGTCCCCGCGGAACGGGCGATCTTCGCGCCGCCACCGGGACGGAGCTCGATGGCGTGAACCACGGTGCCGACCGGGATGTTCCGCAGCGGCAGGTTGTTGCCCGGCTTGATGTCGGCCGTGGGGCCGCACTCCACCGTGTCGCCCTGCTTCAGCCGCGCCGGCGCGATGATGTAGCGCTTCTCGCCATCGGCGAAGTGCAGGAGCGCGATCCGGGAGGTGCGGTTCGGGTCGTACTCGATGTGCGCGACCTTGGCCGGCACGCCGTCCTTGTCGGCACGACGGAAGTCGATCACCCGGTAGGCGCGCTTGTGGCCGCCACCCTGGTGGCGAGCGGTGACCTTCCCGTGCACGTTGCGCCCGCCACGACCGTGCAGCGGTCGGACCAGCGACTTCTCGGGGTGGTCTCGCGTGACCTCGGCGAAGTCGGCGACGCTGGAGCCGCGGCGGCCCGGCGTCGTCGGCTTGTACTTGCGGATAGCCATTGCTGACTCAGTCCTCTATCTCTGGTCCGAAACGGTCACGGCGCTCAGGCGCCGGGACCACCGAAGATCTCGATGCGGTCGCCGGCAGCCACGGAGACGATGGCGCGCTTGGTGTCCTTGCGCTTGCCCATCTGGGTACCCCGGCTGCGCTTGCGCTTGCCCTGGCGGTTGATCGTGTTCACGCCGAGGACCTTCACCTTGAAGATCTGCTCGACCGCGATCTTGATCTGCGTCTTGTTGGCGTCCGGCCGCACGATGAACGTGTACTGGTTGCCATCCAGCAGGCCGTAGCTCTTCTCGGAGATGACCGGGGCGAGCAGGACGTCCCGGGGGTCGCGGACGCTCATGCCTTCTCCTCGGTGGTCTCTTCGACGGTGCCCTCGCCGGCGGCGGGGGCGATGGACGGGATGCCACCGGGGATCTCGGAGGTGGCGAGGTCGGGCAGGTCGGCGCCGGAGCGCTTGCCCTTGGCCGGACCGGCGACGAACTCGGCCAGCGCCGCCTCGGTGAAGATGACCTCGTCGGAGACCAGCACGTCGTAGGTGTTGAGCTGGCCGGCCTCGATGAGGTGCACCTCGGGGACGTTGCGCAGGCTGACCCAGTTGAGGACGTCGTCGCGGTCGAGGACCACCAGGACCCGCCTGGCCTGGGTGACGGCGTTCAGCGTGGCCAGCGCGGCCTTCGTCTTGGGGGCGTCGCCGTCGACGAACGCGGAGACCACGTGCACCCGGCCCTCGCGGGCCCGGTCGGAGAGGGCACCGCGCAGGGCGGCGGCCTTCATCTTCTTCGGGGTCTTCTGCTCGTAGTTGCGCGGCTGCGGGCCGTGGACGATGCCACCACCGGTGAACTGCGGCGCGCGGATCGAGCCCTGGCGGGCACGCCCGGTGCCCTTCTGGCGGTACGGCTTCGCGCCACCGCCGGCGACCTGACCCCGCGACTTGGTGGCGTGGGTGCCCTGGCGGGCAGCCGCCAGCTGCGCGACGACGACCTGGTGCATCAGGGAGACGTTCGCACTGGCGTCGAAGAGCTCACCGGGCAGCGTCACGCTGCCGGAGGTCTCCCCCGCCGGGGTGCGGACGTCGACCTGGCGGTCGGTGCGCGTCTCGGTCGATGAGGTCACTTGTCGTCACTCCCCACGGGACCGCCCTTGACGGCCGAACGGACGAGCACGAGGCCGCCCTTCGGGCCGGGGATGGCGCCCTTGATCAGCAGCAGACCCCGCTCGGTGTCCACCTTGTGGACGACGAGCGACAGGGTCGTGGTCTTGACCGCACCCATGCGGCCGGCCATGCGCAGGCCCTTGAAGACCCGGCCCGGCGTCGACGCGCCACCGATGGAACCCGGCGACCGGTGCTTGCGCTGGGTGCCGTGCGAGGCGCCGAGGCCCTTGAACCCGTGGCGCTTCATGACACCGGCGGTGCCCTTGCCCTTGCTGGTGCCGATGACGTCGACCTTCGCGACGCCGTCGAACACGTCGGCGGTCAGCTCCTGGCCGACCGTGTAGTTCCCCGCGTCGGAGGTGCGCAGCTCCACCAGGTGGCGCCGCGGCGTCACGCCCGCCTTGGTGAAGTGCCCGCCCTCGGGCTTGTTCACCTTGCGCGGGTCGATCTCACCGAACCCGAGCTGGACGGCGGAGTAGCCGTCGACCTCGGGGGTGCGCACCTGGGTCACCACACACGGGCCCGTCTTGACGACGGTCACCGGCACGAGGCGGTTGTTCTCGTCGAAAACCTGGGTCATCCCCAGCTTCTCGCCGAGGAGACCACGGAATGTGCTCGCCATGTCTGCTGACTGCCCTTACTGAATGTTGACGTCGACCGAGGCCGGCAGGTCGATGCGCATGAGCGCGTCGACCGTCTTCGGCGTCGGGTCGAGGATGTCGATGAGCCGCTTGTGGGTCCGCATCTCGAAGTGCTCGAAGGAGTCCTTGTACTTGTGCGGAGACCGGATCACGGCGTACACGTTCTTCTCCGTCGGCAGCGGCACCGGGCCGACGACGCGCGCTCCGGTCTTCGTCACCGTCTCCACGATGCGCCGCGCCGAGGCATCGATCGCCTCGTGGTCGTAGGCCTTCAGCCGGATGCGGATCTTCTGTCCCGCCATCGCCTGTTCTCGCTCCTGCCGATCGGTTGTGAAAGATCAAGTGGGTCTGTTGACCCGGTGGGTCCAGGACCCGGGCGGGCTCGGGCGGCGTGCCGCCCCGAGCCCATGGCCGGGCGGCGGCCGGAACCCCGGCCGCCGCCCGTCAGGGTGTTACTTGAGGATCTTGGTGACGCGGCCGGCGCCCACGGTGCGGCCACCCTCGCGGATGGCGAACCGCAGACCCTCCTCCATGGCGATGGGCTGGATCAGCTCCACCGTCATCTCGGTGTTGTCGCCGGGCATGACCATCTCGGTCCCGGCGGGCAGGGTCACGACGCCGGTCACGTCCGTCGTCCGGAAGTAGAACTGGGGACGGTAGTTGTTGAAGAACGGCGTGTGACGGCCACCCTCGTCCTTCGAGAGGATGTAGACCGAGCCCTCGAAGTTGGTGTGCGGGGTGATCGAGCCGGGCTTCACGACGACCTGGCCGCGCTCGACGTCCTCGCGCTTGATGCCACGGAGGAGCAGACCCACGTTGTCGCCGGCCTGACCCTGGTCGAGCAGCTTGCGGAACATCTCGACGCCGGTGACGGTCGTCTTCGTCGAACCCTCGCGGATACCGACGATCTCGATCTCCTCGGAGACCTTGACGATGCCACGCTCGACGCGACCGGTGACGACGGTGCCACGACCGGTGATCGTGAAGACGTCCTCGACGGGCATGAGGAACGGCTTGTCGATCTCACGCTCCGGCTCGGGGATCGCCGAGTCGACGGCGTCCATGAGCTCCATGAGCTTGTTGCCCCACTCGGCGTCGCCCTCGAGGGCCTTCAGCGCGGAGACGCGGACCACGGGGACGTCATCGCCCGGGAACTCGTACTCGCTGAGCAGCTCGCGGACCTCGAGCTCGACGAGCTCGAGGATCTCCTCGTCGTCGACCATGTCGGCCTTGTTGAGCGCCACGACGATGTAGGGGACGCCGACCTGGCGGGCCAGGAGGACGTGCTCCTTGGTCTGCGGCATCGGGCCGTCGGTGGCGGCCACGACCAGGATCGCGCCGTCCATCTGCGCGGCACCGGTGATCATGTTCTTGATGTAGTCGGCGTGCCCGGGGCAGTCGACGTGCGCGTAGTGCCGGTTCTCCGTCTGGTACTCGACGTGCGCGATCGAGATCGTGATGCCGCGAGCCTTCTCCTCGGGCGCCTTGTCGATCATGTCGAAGGCGGAGGCCTCGTTGAGGTCCGGGTACTTGTCGTGCAGGACCTTGGTGATCGCCGCGGTCAGCGTCGTCTTCCCGTGGTCGATGTGCCCGATGGTGCCGATGTTGACGTGCGGCTTGGTCCGCTCGAACTTGGCCTTGGCCACTGGGTTCCTCTCCTCGTGGTTACGCAGGTGGTGCGTGCTCTGGGGTGGGGGCTGTGCTCGGGAGCTCGCGGGCGGTCGCCCGCATCCCGGTTACTCGCCGGTCGCCTTGGCGATGATCTCCTTGGCGACGTTGGCCGGGACCTCGGCGTACGAGTCGAACACCATCGAGTAGCTCGCCCGTCCCTGGGTGCGGCTGCGCAGGTCGCCCACGTAGCCGAACATCTCCGACAGCGGGACCAGTGCCCGGACGACGCGGGCGCCGGAGCGCTCCTCCATCGCCTGGATGAGCCCGCGGCGGGAGTTGAGGTCGCCGATCACGTCGCCCATGTTCTCCTCGGGCGTCGTGACCTCGACCGCCATCAGCGGCTCGAGCAGGGCCGGGTCGGCCTTGCGCGCCGCCTCCTTGAAGGCGATCGAGCCGGCGATCTTGAAGGCCATCTCCGAGGAGTCGACCTCGTGGTACTGGCCGTCGAGGAGGCTCGCCTTGACGCCCACCATCGGGTAGCCGGCGAGGACGCCGTACTGCATGGCGTCCTGCATGCCCTGGTCCACCGACGGGATGTACTCCTTGGGGACGCGACCGCCGGTGACCTTGTTCTCGAACTCGTAGGTCGCGGAGTCGGCACCCATGGGCAGCGGCTCGATGGCGATCTGCACCTTCGCGAACTGCCCGGAGCCACCCGTCTGCTTCTTGTGGGTGTAGTCGTACCGCTCGACCGCCTTGCGGATCGTCTCGCGGTAGGCGACCTGCGGCTTGCCGACGTTGGCCTCGACGTTGAACTCGCGCCGCATGCGGTCGACGAGGATCTCCAGGTGGAGCTCGCCCATGCCGGAGATGACGGTCTGACCGGTCTCCTCGTCGAGCTTGACCTGGAAGGTCGGGTCCTCCTCGGCGAGCTTCTGGATCGCCGTGCCCAGCTTCTCCTGGTCGCTCTTGGTCTTCGGCTCGATGGCGACCGAGATGACCGGGGCCGGGAAGGTCATCGACTCGAGGATCACCGGCTTCTGCGGGTCGCAGAGGGTGTCACCCGTCGTCGTCTGCTTCAGGCCGTTGACCGCCACGATCTGGCCGGCGCCCACGCCCTCGCGCTCCTCGCGCTTGTTCGCGTGCATCTGGTAGATCTTGCCGACCCGCTCCTTGCGGTCCTTGGTGCTGTTGAGCACCGGGGAGCCGGAGTCGAGGCGACCCGAGTACACGCGGATGTAGGTCAGCTTGCCCAGGTGCTGGTCGGTCTGGATCTTGAAGGCCAGCGCCGAGAACGGCTCGTCCTCGTCGGCGTGCCGGAGCACCTCGGTCTCGCCGTCCATGGCGGTACCGACGATCGCCTCGACGTCCAGCGGGCTGGGCAGGTAGTCCGTGACCGCGTCGAGCAGGGGCTGCACGCCCTTGTTCTTGAAGGCGGTACCGGTGAGCACCGGGTTCACCTGCGCGGCGATGGTCGCCTTGCGGATGGCGGCCTTGAGGCGGTCGACCGAGATCTCCTCGCCCCCGAGGTAGGACTCCATGAGCGAGTCGTCGAAGTCCGCGATGTTCTCGAGCAGCTTCTCGCGGTACTCGGCGGCCTGGTCGGCGAGCTCCGCGGGGATCTCCTCGACCGCGTAGTCCTCGCCCATCTTGGTCTCGCCGCGCCAGGTGAGCGCCCGCATCTGCACCAGGTCGACGACGCCGATGAAGTCGGCCTCGGCCCCGATCGGCAGCTGCAGCACCAGCGGGTTCGCCCCGAGGCGCTCCACCATCATGTCCACGCACCGGAAGAAGTCGGCGCCGGTCCGGTCGAGCTTGTTGACGAAGCACATGCGCGGGACGCCGTACTTCTCGGCCTGCCGCCAGACCTGCTCGGTCTGCGGCTCGACGCCGGCGACACCGTCGTAGACGGCGACGGCACCGTCGAGCACCCGCAGCGACCGCTCCACCTCGACGGTGAAGTCGACGTGCCCGGGGGTGTCGATGATGTTGATGTCGTAGCCGTTCCAGGAGCACTTCGTCGCGGCGGACGTGATGGTGATGCCGCGCTCCTGCTCCTGCTCCATCCAGTCCATCGTGGCCGCGCCGTCGTGGACCTCACCGATCTTGTAGTTGATACCGGTGTAGAAGAGGATGCGCTCGGTCGTGGTGGTCTTGCCGGCGTCGATGTGCGCCATGATCCCGATGTTGCGGGTCTTGGCGAGCTGGGCCTCGTTGCTGGCCATTCCTTACTCCTCTTGCTGGTTGTCCGTGTGCGGGTGCCGGGGGTCGCCCGGGAGTCCCGCCGACGGCGGGCGCTGGTGCGTTACCAGCGGTAGTGCGCGAAGGCCTTGTTCGACTCGGCCATCTTGTGCGTGTCCTCGCGCCGCTTCACAGCCGCACCCAGACCGTTGCTCGCGTCCAGCAGCTCGTTCATCAGACGCTCGGTCATCGTCTTCTCGCGGCGGCCGCGGCTGTACTGGATGAGCCAGCGCAGGCCGAGGGTGGTGCTGCGGGAGGCGCGGACCTCGACCGGGACCTGGTAGGTCGCACCACCGACGCGGCGGCTGCGGACCTCGAGGGCCGGCTTCACGTTGTCCAGCGCCCGCTTGAGCGTGACGACCGGGTCGGTGTCGGTCTTGGCGCGGCAGCCCTCGAGGGCGCCGTAGACGATCGACTCGGCGACCGAGCGCTTGCCGTCGACCAGCACCTTGTTCACCAGCTGGGTCACCAGCGGCGACTGGTACACCGGGTCGGCGACGAGCGGGCGACGCGGCGCGGGGCCCTTGCGCGGCATTAGCTCTTCTCCTTCTTCGCGCCGTAACGGCTGCGAGCCTGCTTGCGGTTGCGGACACCCTGGGTGTCCAGCGAGCCACGGATGATCTTGTAGCGCACGCCCGGCAGGTCCTTCACGCGGCCGCCGCGCACGAGCACCATCGAGTGCTCCTGCAGGTTGTGACCGACGCCCGGGATGTAGGCGGTCACCTCGATGCCACTGGTGAGGCGGACGCGAGCGACCTTGCGCAGCGCCGAGTTCGGCTTCTTCGGCGTCGTCGTGTACACGCGCGTGCAGACTCCGCGACGCTGGGGCGAACCCTTCAGCGCCGGGGTCTTGGTCTTCTCGACCTTGTCCTCGCGGCCCTTGCGGACCAGCTGGTTGATCGTGGGCATGGGTGGCCTGGATCTCCTACCTGCGCTGGGGTGGTGCTCGTCTGTTTTCTGCTCTGCGGTGGTGCTGGGGTGCCGGTCCCTCGTCGGAACCTCCCCGACCCCGGCCCTGTTCCACGTCCGGTCCACGTGGTCGGGCGTGTCGCCCTTCCTCGGACCGGTGCGGCGTCTGACCGAACTCGGTTGCCCCTCGCGACTCGGCGCCGCCACCCACCCCGGCCGGGCCGGGAGGACGGTCCCCGGCGACCCTGAGATCTGCATCTCGGGCCGCCCAGGCGCACCGCGAACGGGAGCAGGCCCAGGGCACCCTGGGCACGGCTGACCACGATACCCGTGCCCGCGGAGCCGGTCAAAGCCGGGTGCCTCACATGCGTCGACAGGTCGACGGGAGGGGGCTGGGTGGCAGCCGGAGTGCCCGGACACTACCGCCGCCCCGGCCTCGGGGACAGCTCCACCGCGCACCCCGGCGCGCGACCGATACCGTGCGGACGACGTCAACGGTGGCGCCGCGACACAGAGGAGTGCACGTGCGGATCGGCATCCAGGCCAGCTACAGCGGGGGTTTCCAGGAGACGGCGGCGGAGATCCGCGATCTCGAGGCCGCGGGGCTCGACCTGGCCGCGGTGGCCGAGGTCTACACCTTCGACGCGGTCAGCCAGCTCGGCTACCTGGCGGCGGTGACCGAGCGGGTCGAGCTGCTGAGCGCGATCTTCCCCATCTACAGCCGCACCCCGGCGCTGACCGCGATGACCGCCGCCGGCCTGGACTTCGTGTCCGGCGGCCGCTTCACCCTCGGGCTCGGCGCCTCCGGCCCCCAGGTGATCGAGGGCTGGCACGGCGTGCCCTACGACGCGCCCCTGCAGCGCACCCGCGAGGTCGTGGAGGTCTGCCGCCAGGTGTGGCGCCGGGACCGGCTCGACCACCAGGGGAAGAAGTACACGATCCCGCTGCCGGCCGACCAGGGCACCGGCCTGGGCAAGCCGCTCAAGCTGATCAACACCCCGGTCCGCGACCGGATCCCGGTGATGCTGGCCGCCCTCGGCCCGAAGAACGTCGAGCTCGCCGCCGAGATCGCGGAGGCCTGGGAGCCGATCTTCTTCGTGCCCGAGAAGGCGGCGTCGGTGTGGGGCGACTCCCTGGCCGCCGGCAAGGCCAAGCGCGACCCGGCGCTCGGCGACCTGCAGGTCGTCACCGGCGTCCCCGTCGCCGTCGGTGACGACGTCGAGGGGCTGCTGGAATCCGTGAAGCCGGCGCTCGCCCTCTACATCGGCGGCATGGGCGCCCGCGGCAAGAACTTCTACAACGACCTCGCCGTCCGGTACGGCTACGAGGCCGAGGCGAGGACCATCCAGGACCTCTACCTCGACGGCAGGAAGGACGAGGCCGCGGCCGCCGTCCCCGACGAGCTGGTGCGGGCGTCGTCGCTGATCGGCCCGGAGGGCTACGTCGCCGAGCGGATCACCGCCTTCGCCGAGGCCGGCGTGACCACCCTGATGCTCCAGCCGCTCGACGGCAGCAGGGAGGGGCGGCTGCGGACGGTCGAGACCGTGAAGCGGCTGGCCGGGTAGCCGTTCGCAGCAGGACCCCGGGTCGTGGCGGCCGGCGAGCACCCCGGCGGCCACGCCGGGCCCCGCGACACGGAGGAGACGGCGACTCCGGCTCCCCGCCCGTCGCACGCGCCCGGGATGGCGGGACACGTGCGCGCGCTCTACGGTGCGCTTCCGGCTGCACCTGCGACGTGCAGCGCACGCACGGACGGGTGGAAGGGAGAACGGGCCGCGCCGCACCGGCACCGGCGCCCCCGACGACAGATGCGCATCTCGTGGCGGTGGCTGCGGCCCGGCCAGCTCGGGACGGAGGCGGAACAGGCGACGTTCCGGACCCTCCACTCGGCCTCCCTCACCGCGCCCGCGCTGCGTGAGGGCCTGACCGCGAGCTCGGCGGAACGTGCGGTCCGCCATCTGCGCGACCTGCTCGGGGTGCCGGCGGTCGCGCTCACCGACACCGTGTCCATGCTCGCGTGGGACGGTCGGTTCGGACACCACGAGCGGCACGCCTCGGCTCTTGCCGCCTTCGTGCTCGAGTCGGGCAACACCGTGGTCCGGGACCGCACCGACTTCTCCTGCGCTGATGCCGGGTGCGGGCTGCGACAGGCCGTGATCAGCCCGCTCGTGGTGGACGACCGGGTGGTCGGCACCCTGCAGGCGTTCACGCCGTCCGCGTCCACCCGGCTCGTGCGGGCCGCCGGCGAGGTCGCACGCTGGGTGTCGGGGAACCTGGAGCTCGCCGAACTCGACGCCTCCCGCACCCGGCTGATGGAGGCCGAGGTACGGGCGCTGCGGGCGCAGATCAGCCCGCACTTCATCTACAACTCGCTGACCGCGATCGCGTCGTTCGTGCGCACCGATCCGGAGCGGGCCCGGGAGCTGCTGCTGGAGTTCGCCGACTTCACCCGGTACTCCTTCAGCCGGCACGGCGAGTACACGACGCTGGCCGAGGAGCTGCGGTCGGTCGAGCGCTACCTCGTGCTCGAGAAGGCCCGGTTCGGCGACCGGCTCCAGGTGACGCTGCGGGTGGCCCAGGAGGTGCTGCCGGCGGCCGTGCCGTTCCTCTGCCTCCAGCCGCTCGTGGAGAACGCCGTCCGGCACGGGCTCGAACGCAAGCCGGGTACCGGGACGGTCACCATCATCGCCGCGGACAACGGCGGCGAGTGCCTGATCTCCGTGGAGGACGACGGCATCGGGGAGGACCCGGAGAAGGTGCGACGGGCGCTCGCCGGCGACACGTCCGTCGACTCGGTGGGGCTGGGCAACGTGGACGCCCGGCTGCGCACCGCCTTCGGCGACGACTACGGCCTGGTCGTCGAGACCGGCCCGGGAGCCGGCACGAAGGTCAGCGTGCGGGTGCCCAAGTTCGCCCCGGGCGTGCGCCCGTGACGGCCGACCTGTTGACCGTGCTGGTGGTCGACGACGAGCGCCCCGCCCTCGACGAGCTCCGCTGGCTGCTCGAGCGGGACCCCCGAATCGGCACCGTCGTGACCAGCGACTCGGCCACCGAGGCGCTGCGGATCCTCCAGGAAGGAACCCTCGACGGGGTCTTCCTGGACATCCGGATGCCCGGGCTCACGGGCCTGGACCTGGCGCGGGTGCTGTCCCAGTTCAAGACGCCGCCTCCGGTGGTCTTCGTGACCGCCCACGACGACCACGCCGTCGACGCGTTCGAGTTGGACGTCGTCGACTACGTCCTCAAGCCCGTTCGGGACGACCGGCTGACGGAGGCGGTCCGCCGGGTGGCCGCTGCGCGGGCGGGCGGCCCCCCGCCCGCCGACGACGACATCGCCGTCGAGCTCGGCGGGGTGACGAGGTTCGTGCCCCGCTCCAGCATCCGCTACGTCGAGGCGCAGGGTGACTACGCCAGGCTGCACACCGCGTCGGGCGGCCACCTGGTCCGGGTTCCGCTGACCACCTTGGAGGAGGCCTGGAAGGACGCCGGGTTCGTGCGGATCCACCGGTCGCTGCTGGTCGCGCTGCAGCACGTGGACGAGGTGCGGATGGACGCCGGCCGGTGCACCGTGGTCGTCGGCGGCGTGGAGCTCGGGGTGAGCCGGCGGCACACCCGGGAGCTCCGCGACCTCCTGGTGCGCCGGGCGCGGCCGGGCCACTCGGGGAGGTGGTGAGTGGTGCCGGACCCGACCCCACGCCGGGTGCGCGTCACCAGCCCGCGCACCGGGGCTGCGCGGGCGCAACGGGTCCCGGCTGCCCGGGAGATCGACGACCAGACCCTCCTCGGCGAGGTGTACGTGACGTCGCTGCTGCGCTCCCAGCTGCGCCTGGCCCTGCTGACGATGGCCGCCCTGGCCGTGTTCGTCGGTGGGATCCCCCTGGTCTTCTGGCTGGTGCCGGATCTCGCCGCGGTCGAGGTGCTCGCCGTACCGCTCCCCTGGTTCCTGCTGGGGTTCGCCGTCTACCCGTTCCTGTTCGTGGTCGGCTGGCTCTACGTGCGTGCCGCCGAACGCACCGAGCGGGATTTCACCGACGTGCTGAACCGCTCGTGACGCCCCGGACCGGCCGGCCGTGACCGCGGCCGGCTACAGCATCGCCGGCGTCACGGTCGTGGTCGTCGCCACGTTGGCGATCGGTGCCTACGGGTGGCGGTTCTCGCGCACCACCAGCGACTTCTTCGTCGCCTCCCGCACGGTGCGGCCGGGGCTGAACGCGTCGGCGATCGGTGGGGAGTACCTCTCCGCCGCCTCCTTCCTCGGTGTCGCCGGTCTGGTGCTGGCGTTCGGCACCGACATGCTGTGGTACCCGGTCGGCTGGACGGCGGGCTACCTGGTCCTGCTGGTGTTCGTCGCCGCGCCACTGCGCCGCTCCGGTGCCTACACGTTGCCCGACTTCGCCGAGAGCCGGCTGGAGTCGCTGGCGGTGCGCCGGTTCTCCTCGCTGCTGGTGGTGGCGATCGGCTGGCTGTACCTGATGCCGCAGTTCCAGGGCGCCGGTCTGGCGCTGGCCACCACGACCGGGACCGAGCCGTGGCTGGGCGGCGCGCTGGTCGCGGCGGTGGTGCTGGTCAACGTGCTGTTCGGCGGGATGCGGAGCATCACCTTCGTCCAGGCGTTCCAGTACTGGCTGAAACTCACCGCGCTGCTGTTCCCGGTGCTCTTCATGGCCGGCGTCTGGCTCGGCGACGGCGGCCCCTCCCCCGCTTCGGCCGTCGCCGGGGGCCTGGGTGGGTCCGGGGACGAGTGGGCGTCACCGCTCGCCGGGAGCGGGCACCAGCTCTACACGACGTACTCGATCATCGTCGCCACGTTCCTGGGCACCATGGGGCTCCCCCACGTGGTGGTGCGCTTCTACACCAACCCCGACGGCATCGCGGCCCGCCGCACGACGCTCCTCGTGCTGGCCCTGCTCGGTCTGTTCTACGTGCTGCCGCCGATCTACGGCGGCCTGGGCCGGCTGTACACACCGGACCTGATCAGCAGCGGCCGCACCGACACCGTGGTCCTGGAGCTGCCGGCGCGGATGCTGAGCGGCACGATGGGTGAGCTGCTGTCCGCCCTGACCACCGCCGGGGCCTTCGCCGCGTTCCTGTCCACGTCGTCCGGGCTGACCGTCGCGGTGGCCGGCGTGATCAGCCAGGACGTGATGGGACGCCGGTTCCGCGGGGTGCGCGCGTTCCAGGCGGCGGCCGTCACGGCCGTCGTCGTCCCGCTCGGTCTCGCGTTGCTGACCGAAGGGGTCGGTGTCGCCCGGGCCGTCGGCCTCGCCTTCGCCTTCGCCGCCTCCACCTTCTGCCCGTTGCTGGTGCTGGGCATCTGGTGGCGCCGGCTCACCGACGCCGGCGCGATCGCCGGGATGCTCGTCGGTGGCGGCTGCGCCGGGTTCGCGGTGCTGGCCACCCTGCTCGGACTGGCTCCCGACGGCTGGCCCGGCGCCCTGCTCGTCCAGCCGGCTGCCTGGACGGTCCCGCTGGCGTTCCTCACGATGACGGTGGTCTCGCTGGCCACGCCCAGGCGCCTGCCCCGGCACGCCGCCCGCAGCATGGCCAGGCTGCACACACCCGAGGCGGTGCTGCTGGACCGCGGTCCGCTCCCCCGGTGATCGCCGAGGCGTCGCCGCGGTGCTGCGACGCCGTCCGTCACGAGACCGATGTGACCGGCGCCTCCCCGCGCGACCGTTCGTCCCGCTGGACGTGCCGTACGTCGACGCGTGCTCGCCGCTCACCGCAGAGTCCGCGCGGTCCCCTGCCCTCCCGGGAGCCGGCTCCCTAACGTGACAGCGCTCACACCTGGCCGCTGTTGCTCGGCCACGGTGGTCCCGACCCCGACCTGGAGGCCGCACGTTGACCCCGACAGACGAACGACGGTTGCTGACACCGCAGGAGTACCGCGCCGCACAGAACTCCCCGGAGTTCGTCGAGCTGAAGAAGCGGTTCCGCAGCTTCGCCTTCCCGATGACGGTCGCGTTCATCGTCTGGTACCTGCTCTTCGTCCTGCTGTCGACGTACGCCTCGGACTTCATGTCGACCCAGGTGTTCGGCAACGTGAACGTGGGCCTGCTGTTCGGCCTCGCCCAGTTCCTGACCACCTTCGTGATCACCCACCTCTACGTGGCGCACGCGAACAAGCGCACCGACCCCATCGCCGACGAGATGCGCGAGCGTCTCGAGGCGCACGACTACGCGCCCGACGCGACCGCCGGCGGCGACACCGACACCCAGGGGGCGACCCGTGCCTGAGCTGCTCGCCGCCGATGCCACCATCGGCAACCCGGCGATCAACATCTCCATCTTCGGCGCGTTCGTCGTCGTCACGCTGGCCATCACCTTCCGGGCCAGCCGCAACAACAAGAGCGCGGCGGACTACTACGCCGCAGGCCGCACCATCACCGGTCAGCAGAACGGCCTCGCCATCGCCGGTGACTACCTGTCGGCGGCCTCGTTCCTCGGCATCGCCGGCGCCATCGCCATCTACGGCTACGACGGCTTCCTCTACTCCATCGGCTTCCTGGTGGCGTGGCTGGTCGCACTGCTGCTCGTCGCCGAGCTGATGCGCAACACCGCCCGGTTCACCATGGCCGACGTGCTGGCGTTCCGGATGCGGCAGGGGCCGGTGCGCACCGCCGCCGCCATCTCGACGCTCGCGGTCTCGCTGTTCTACCTGCTCGCCCAGATGGCCGGCGCCGGTGGCCTGGTGGCGCTGCTGCTCGGGGTGAGCGGCCCGGTGGCCGAGGCGCTGGTCGTCGTCGTCGTGGGTGCGCTGATGATCTTCTACGTCCTCGTCGGCGGGATGCGCGGCACGACGTGGGTGCAGATCATCAAGGCCAGCCTGCTGATCGCCGGCGCGCTGGTGATGACGCTGTGGGTGCTCGGCGAGTACGGCTTCAACCTGTCGGCGCTGCTCGGCGGCGCGGTGCAGAGCGCCGGCAACGAGTCGGTGCTCAACCCCGGTGCGCAGTACGGCGTCAGCGACGCGACCCGGCTGGACTTCATCAGCCTGGCCCTGGCCCTGGTGCTCGGCACCGCCGGCCTGCCGCACGTGCTGATGCGCTTCTACACCGTGCCGACGGCGAAGGCCGCGCGGACCTCGGTGGTCTGGGCGATCTGGCTGATCGGCATCTTCTACCTGTTCAGCCTGGTCATCGGCTACGGCGCCGGCGCCATGGTCGGTGCCGAGCGCATCGTCGCGGCCCCGGGTGGGGTGAACGCCGCCGCCCCGCTGCTGGCCTTCGAGCTCGGCGGCACGGTGCTGCTGGGCATCATCGCCGGCGTCGCGTTCGCGACGATCCTCGCGGTCGTCGCCGGCCTCACGATCACCGCGTCGGCGTCGTTCGCCCACGACGTGTACGCATCGGTGATCAAGAAGGGCGACGTCCCGCCGAACGGTGAGGTCAAGGTCGCCCGGATCACCGCGGTCGTCATCGGTGCCGTCGCGATCGGCCTGGGCATCCTGGCGCTGCGCGCCGGGCTGAACATCGCCTTCCTCGTGGCGCTGGCGTTCGCGGTGGCCGCCTCGGCGAACCTGCCGACGATCCTCTACACGCTGTTCTGGAAGCGGTTCACCACCCAGGGCGCGCTGTGGTCCATCTACGGCGGTCTGATCATCTGCGTCGGGCTCATCGTCTTCTCCCCGGTGGTGTCGGGGACCGAGACCTCGATGTTCCCGGGCGGGAACTTCGACTTCTTCCCGCTGCGCAACCCGGGCCTGGTGTCGATCCCGGCCTCGTTCCTCCTCGGCTACCTGGGCACGGTGCTCACGAAGGAGAAGCCGAACGAGGACAAGTGGGCCGAGCTCGAGGTGCGGGCCCTCACCGGCATCGGGGCGGAGAAGGCCGTCGACCACTAGAAGGACCTGGCTCCTCCCCGCACCTCGCTCCGCTCGGCGCGGGCCCCTGGAGCCAGGCCGTTCCATCCGCTTGCGAGGCGCGCGTCCCCTGCGGGGGCGCGCGCCTCGCGCGTTGCGGGGTCCCGGGATCTGCCCGCTGCCGCTGCAGGAAAGGCCAGAGGCCCAGAACCATGCAGGTTCTGGGCCTCTGGCGTTCAGCGGCTACTGGGGGGCCGTCAGCCCCGCCAGTCGTACTCCTCGAGGCGGACGGCCTCGCCGGTGCCCTGCCCGAAGACGTCCGGGCTGTAGTACTGCCCGTCCTCGTAGCCGGCCATCGTGTACACGGCGGCGCGCGCCTCCTCGGTCGGCTCGACCGCGATGTTCCGGTAGCGGCTGATCCCCGTACCCGCCGGGATCAGCTTTCCGATGATCACGTTCTCCTTGAGCCCGAGCAGGCTGTCGCTCTTGCCCTGGATCGCGGCGTCGGTGAGCACCTTGGTCGTCTCCTGGAAGGAGGCGGCCGACAGCCACGACTCGGTCGCGAGCGAGGCCTTGGTGATGCCCATGAGCACCGGACGGGCCGAGGCCGGCTCGCCGCCCTCGGCGACGACGCGGCGGTTCTCCGTCTCGAAGATCGTCCGCTCGACCAGCGCACCGGGCAGGAACTCCGTCGCGCCCGAGTCGATGATGGTCACCCGCTTCAGCATCTGGCGGATGATCACCTCGATGTGCTTGTCGTGGATCGACACGCCCTGGCTGCGGTAGACCTCCTGGACCTCGCGAACCAGGTGCAGCTGCACCTCACGCGGGCCCATGATCCGCAGCACCTCGTGCGGGTCGACCGCACCCTCGGTCAGCTGCTCGCCGACCTCGACGTGGGCACCGTCCTCGACCCGCAGCCGCGAGCGACGCGACAGCTTGTCGTAGACGACCTCGTCGGAGCCGTCGTCCGGGGTGATGGTGAGCTTCCGGAACTGCTCGCCGTCCTCGATCCGGACGGTGCCGGCCAGCTCGGCGATCGGGGCCTTGCCCTTGGGGACGCGGGCCTCGAAGAGCTCCACCACACGCGGCAGGCCGTGGGTGATGTCCTCACCCGCGACACCACCGGTGTGGAAGGTGCGCATCGTCAGCTGGGTGCCGGGCTCACCGATCGACTGGGCGGCGATGATGCCGACCGCCTCGCCGACGTCCACCAGCTTGCCGGTCGCGAGCGACCGGCCGTAGCAGGTGGCGCAGGTGCCGAGCAGCGACTCGCAGGTCAGCACGCAGCGGACCTTGACCTCGCTGACGCCGGCGTCGATGAGCGCCTGGATCAGCACGTCACCCAGGTCGGAGTTGGCCTGCGCGATGACGGTCCCGTCCTCGGCCACCACGTCGGCGGCCAGGGCGCGGGCGTAGACGCCGGTCTCCACGTGCGGGTCACGCGTCACCACACCGTCGAGGACGGTGCCGATCGGCATGATCACGCCGCGGTCGGTACCGCAGTCCTCCTCGCGGATGATGACGTCCTGCGAGACGTCCACCAGACGCCGGGTGAGGTACCCGGAGTCGGCGGTCCGCAGCGCGGTGTCGGCCAGACCCTTGCGGGCACCGTGCGTGGAGATGAAGTACTCCAGCACGGACAGACCCTCCCGGAAGTTGGCCTTGATCGGCCGCGGGATGATCTCGCCCTTCGGGTTGGCGACCAGGCCGCGCATACCGGCGATCTGGCTGATCTGCATCATGTTGCCTCGGGCGCCCGAGTTGACCATGACCCAGACCGGGTTGGTGGTGGGGAAGTTGTCCACCATCGCCTGGCTGACCTCGGCCCGCGCGCGGGTCCAGATCTCGATCAGCTCGCCACGACGCTCGGCGTCGGTGATGACGCCGCGCTCGTACTGCTTCTCGATCTTCGCGGCCTCGGCCTCGTGCCGGTCGAGGATCTCCTGCTTGACCGGCGGTGTGACGACGTCGTCGATGGCGATGGTGACGCCCGACCGCGTGGCCCAGCGGAACCCGGCGGCCTTGAGGGCGTCCAGCGTCGCCGCGACCTGCACCTTGGGGTAGCGCTCGGCGAGGTCGTTGACGATCGCCCCGAGCTCCTTCTTCGGCACCTGGTAGTTGACGAAGCGGTAGTCCTCGGGCAGGGCCTCGTTGAACAGCACCCGGCCCAGGCTGGTCTCGACCAGCGCCGGCTGACCGGGGGTCCAGTCCTCGGGCTGCACCCAGGCCTCGTTGACCTTGCCGTTGTCGACGCCGAACACCTCGTCGAGGCGGATGTAGGCCCGCTCCTGCAGCCCCAGCGCGCCCACGTCGTAGGCCATGACCGCCTCGGCGGCCGAGGAGAACGACGCCGGCTGACCACCGTCGGCCTCGTGCCGCGAGGGCACCAGGGTCGTCAGGTGGTACAGGCCCAGCACCATGTCCTGGGTCGGCGCGGTGATCGGGCGACCGTCGGCCGGCGACAGGATGTTGTTCGACGACAGCATCAGGATGCGGGCCTCGGCCTGGGCCTCGGCCGACAGCGGCAGGTGCACCGCCATCTGGTCACCGTCGAAGTCCGCGTTGAACGCGGTGCAGACGAGCGGGTGGATCTGGATGGCCTTGCCCTCGACCAGCTGCGGCTCGAAGGCCTGGATGCCCAGGCGGTGCAGCGTCGGTGCGCGGTTGAGCAGCACCGGGTGCTCGGTGATGACCTCTTCCAGCACGTCCCACACGACCGGGCGCGCGCGCTCGACCATCCGCTTGGCGGACTTGATGTTCTGCGCGTGGTTGAGGTCGACCAGCCGCTTCATCACGAAGGGCTTGAACAGCTCCAGCGCCATCTGCTTGGGCAGGCCGCACTGGTGCAGCTTCAGCTGCGGGCCGACGACGATGACCGAACGGCCGGAGTAGTCGACGCGCTTGCCGAGCAGGTTCTGGCGGAACCGGCCCTGCTTGCCCTTGAGCAGGTCGCTCAGGGACTTCAGCGGACGGTTGCCCGGACCGGTGACCGGACGGCCGCGACGGCCGTTGTCGAACAGCGCGTCCACGGACTCCTGGAGCATCCGCTTCTCGTTGTTGACGATGATCTCCGGCGCGCCCAGGTCGAGCAGTCGCTTGAGCCGGTTGTTCCGGTTGATCACCCGGCGGTACAGGTCGTTCATGTCGCTGGTGGCGAAGCGGCCACCGTCGAGCTGCACCATCGGGCGCAGGTCCGGCGGGATGACCGGGACGCAGTCCAGCACCATGCCCATGGGCGAGTTGCGGGTCTGCTGGAACGCCGCGACGACCTTCAGCCGCTTGAGGGCGCGCAGCTTGCGCTGGCCCTTGCCGCTGCGGATCGTCTCGCGCAGCGAGACGGCCTCGGCGTCGAGGTCGAAGCCCGCGAGGAGCTTCTGCAGCGCCGCGGCGCCCATGCCGCCCTCGAAGTACTCACCGAAGCGGTCCCGCAGCTCGCGGTAGAGGCCCTCGTCGGCGATGAGCTGCTTGACCTCGAGCTTGCGGAAGGTGTCCATCACCTCGTCGAGGCGGTCGATCTCCCGCTGGGAGCGGTCGCGCAGCTGGCGCATCTCGCGCTCGCCGCCCTCGCGCACCTTGCGGCGGACGTCGGACTTCGCGCCCTCCGCCTCCAGCTCGGCGAGGTCGGCCTCGAGCTTCTGCTGGCGCGCCTCGACGTTCGCGTCGCGCTGGCTCTCGAGGTTGGACTTCTCGGCGCTGATCTCGGCCTCGATGGTCGGGAGGTCGCGGTGGCGCGCCTCGTCGTCGACCGAGGTGATCATGTAGGCCGCGAAGTAGATGATCTTCTCGAGGTCCTTGGGCGCCAGGTCGAGCAGGTAGCCCAGCCGCGACGGCACACCCTTGAAGAACCAGATGTGCGTGACCGGAGCGGCGAGCTCGATGTGGCCCATCCGCTCGCGGCGGACCTTGGCCCGGGTCACCTCGACGCCGCAGCGCTCGCAGATGATCCCCTTGAAGCGGACCCGCTTGTACTTACCGCAGTAGCACTCCCAGTCCCGGGTAGGACCGAAGATCTTCTCGCAGAAGAGACCGTCCTTCTCCGGACGCAGGGTGCGGTAGTTGATGGTCTCGGGCTTCTTCACCTCACCGTGCGACCACTGGCGGATGTCGTCGCCGGTGGCCAGACCGATGCGGAGCTCGTCGAAGAAGTTGACGTCGAGCAAGGTGTGACCCCTTTCAGGGGCTAGTGCTTCGCTTCTATGACTTGGAAGTGGTGGTCGGCCGGCCCCGGTTGCTCAGGGCCGGCCGACTACCGATCAGACGTCTTCGACGGACGACGGCTCGCGGCGGGACAGGTCGATGCCCAGCTCCTCCGCGGCCCGGAAGACCTCGTCGTCGGTGTCGCGCAGCTCGATCGCCTGCCCGTCGCCGGAGAGCACCTCGACGTTGAGGCACAGCGACTGCAGCTCCTTGAGCAGCACCTTGAACGACTCCGGGATGCCCGGCTCGGGGATGTTCTCGCCCTTGACGATGGCCTCGTAGACCTTCACGCGGCCGAGGATGTCGTCGGACTTGATGGTGAGCAGCTCCTGCAGCGCGTAGGCCGCGCCGTAGGCCTGCATCGCCCAGCACTCCATCTCGCCGAAGCGCTGGCCACCGAACTGCGCCTTACCACCCAGCGGCTGCTGCGTGATCATCGAGTAGGGGCCGGTCGAGCGGGCGTGGATCTTGTCGTCGACCAGGTGCAGCAGCTTCAGGATGTAGACGTAGCCCACGGCGATCGGCTCGGGGAAGGGCTCCCCGGAGCGGCCGTCGAACAACCGCGCCTTGCCGGTGGGCTGCACCATCCGCTTGCCGTCGCGGTTCGGGATCGTGGACGAGAGCAGCCCGACGATCTCCTCCTCCTTGGCACCGTCGAACACCGGCGTCGCAGTCCGGGTGCCCGGCGCCGCCGACCTCGCCGCCTCGGGCAGGTTCTTCGCCCAGTCCGGGTCGCCGTCGACCTGCCAGCCCTGCTTGGCGATCCACCCGAGGTGCATCTCCAGGACCTGGCCGACGTTCATGCGGCCGGGGACGCCGAGCGGGTTGAGGACGATGTCGACCGGGGTGCCGTCCTCGAGGAACGGCATGTCCTCCTGCGGCAGGATCTTCGAGATGACGCCCTTGTTGCCGTGGCGGCCGGCGAGCTTGTCACCGTCGGAGATCTTGCGC
This sequence comes from Blastococcus sp. SYSU DS0753, assembly GCF_054051175.1. Lineage (NCBI taxonomy): Bacteria > Bacillati > Actinomycetota > Actinomycetes > Geodermatophilales > Geodermatophilaceae > Blastococcus > Blastococcus sp. SYSU DS0753. The sequence continues at coordinate 60,603 of NZ_JBJHAT010000003.1, forward strand.
ATCTGGGCGACGTAGACCCGGATCAGCTCGTTGACGCCGGCAGGCAGCTCGTCGCCGTCCTCGCGCGAGAACACGCGGACGCCGATGACCTTGCCGGACTCACCGTGCTTGACCTTCAGCGACGTGTCGCGCACCTCGCGGGCCTTCTCGCCGAAGATGGCCCGCAGCAGGCGCTCCTCGGGGGTCAGCTCGGTCTCGCCCTTGGGCGTGACCTTGCCGACGAGGATGTCGCCGGGGACGACCTCGGCCCCGATGCGGATGATGCCCCGCTCGTCGAGGTCGGCCAGCACGTCCTCGGAGACGTTCGGGATGTCCCGGGTGATCTCCTCGGCGCCGAGCTTGGTGTCGCGGGCGTCGACCTCGAACTCCTCGATGTGGATCGAGGACAGGACGTCGTCCTGCACGAGGCGCTGCGACAGGATGATCGCGTCCTCGTAGTTGTGGCCCTCCCACGACATGAAGGCGACCAGGAGGTTCTTCCCCAGCGCCATCTCGCCCTCGTCGGTGCACGGCCCGTCGGCGATGACCTGGCCCACCTCGACCCGCTGCCCCTCGTCGACCAGCGGGGTCTGGTTGACCGAGGTGCCCTGGTTGGAGCGGCGGAACTTCAGCAGCCGGTAGGTCTGCCGGGTGCCGTCGTCGGCCATCACGGTGACGTAGTCGGCGGTGGAGTCCTCGACCACACCGGCCTTCTCCGCCACGACCACGTCGCCGGCGTCGACGGCGGCCCGCAGCTCCATGCCCGTGCCGACCAGCGGCGCCTCGCTGCGCAGCAGCGGCACCGCCTGCCGCTGCATGTTCGCGCCCATGAGCGCGCGGTTGGCGTCGTCGTGCTCGAGGAACGGGATCATCGCCGTCGCGACCGAGGTCATCTGCCGCGGCGAGACGTCCATGTAGTCCACGTTCTCGGGGGCGAGGTAGTCGACCTCGCCACCCTTGGTGCGGACCAGGACGCGCTCCTCGGCGAGGCGGCCCTGCGCGTCGAGCGGGCTGTTGGCCTGCGCGACGACGAAGCGGTCCTCCTCGTCGGCGGTGAGGTAGTCGATCTGGTCGGTGACGGTGCCGTTCTCGACCTTGCGGTACGGCGTCTCGATGAAGCCGAAGGCGTTGACCCGGCCGTAGGAGGACAGCGAGCCGATCAGGCCGATGTTCGGGCCTTCCGGCGTCTCGATCGGGCACATCCGGCCGTAGTGGCTCGGGTGCACGTCGCGGACCTCCATGCCGGCCCGCTCACGCGACAGACCACCGGGACCCAGCGCCGACAGGCGGCGCTTGTGGGTCAGGCCCGCGAGCGGGTTGGTCTGGTCCATGAACTGGGACAGCTGGCTGGTGCCGAAGAACTCCTTGATGGAGGCGACGACCGGCCGGATGTTGATCAGGGTCTGCGGCGTGATCGCCTCGACGTCCTGGGTCGTCATCCGCTCGCGGACCACGCGCTCCATGCGGGACAGGCCGACCCGGATCTGGTTCTGGATCAGCTCGCCGACGGTGCGCAGGCGGCGGTTGCCGAAGTGGTCGATGTCGTCGACGCCGTGGTCGGGCTCGCCGGCGTGCAGGCGCACGACGTACTCGATGGTGGCGACGATGTCGTCCTCGGTCAGCGTCTGGGTGCCCTGCGGCACCTCGACGCCCAGCTTCTTGTTGACCTTGTACCGGCCCACCTTGGCCAGGTCGTAGCGCTTGGGGTTGAAGAACAGGTTCTCCAGCAGCGCCTGCGCCGACTCACGCGTCGGCGGCTCGCCCGGCCGCAGCTTGCGGTAGATGTCGAGCAGGGCCTCGTCCTGCCCCGCGATGTGGTCCTTCTCCAGCGTGGCCAGGACCGTGGGCGACCACTGGAAGTGCTCGCGGATGCGGTCCTCGCCCCAGCCGAGGGCCTTGAGCAGGACGGTGACGGGCTGGCGGCGCTTGCGGTCGATGCGGACGCCGACGGTGTCGCGCTTGTCGACGTCGAACTCCAGCCACGCACCGCGGCTGGGGATGACCTTGGCGCTGAAGACGTCCTTGTCCGACGTCTTGTCCAGCGTCTTGTCGAAGTAGACGCCGGGGCTGCGGACGAGCTGGGACACGACGACGCGCTCGGTCCCGTTGATGACGAAGGTGCCCTTGTTCGTCATGATCGGGAAGTCGCCCATGAACACCGTCTGGCTCTTGATCTCGCCGGTGGTGTTGTTCATGAACTCGGCGGTGACGAACAGCGGCGCCGCGTAGGTCATGTCCTTGTCCTTGCACTCCTCGAGGGACGCCTTGACGTCCTCGAAGCGCGGGTTGGAGAAGGACAGCGACATCGAGCCGCTGAAGTCCTCGATCGGGGAGATCTCCTCGAGGATCTCGGCGAGGCCACCGACGGCCGCCTCCTGCTCCTCGGGGGAGAGGGTGGCCCGCCACTCGGGGCTGCCCACGAGCCAGTCGAAGGACGCGGTCTGCAGGGCGAGCAGATCCGGCACCTCGAGGGGCTCGGAGATCTTGGCGAACGAGACGCGCAGCGGCGCGCCGGGGATCTTCTGCTGGTCGGCCTCGCCGGTGCGGGGGCCGTTCTGCGTGACCGGGGTGGTTCGGGTGTTACCCGACTCGGTGGTGCCGGGGGTGATGCTGGTGGGGCGAGAGCCTGCCAAGATGCGTCCTTCCAAGGACCTCACGACGTGCGGGCGGTGGGCTGCGGGGTCGTCCTGGGTCGTCGTCGGTGGTGGCGAGGCTGTCCGCGACGGCCGCGATCGCTCGCCGGACAGGTCAGCGCGGGTATCGCCCGGTGGATTCCCGGGCGCCCGTCGTGACCCGTTGTGGCGGGCAGGCAGTCAGAGGGCAGCGCAACAGGAGACCCTACCCCTGGTGGCGCGCGATGTCCACGTCGGGGGCACCGGTGCGAGCGGCGCCACATCCGCGGGACGGGCGGCCCTCCGGCGGGCCGGTGGGGTGTGCGGCGGATCCATGATGTCAGCCATCCCGCTCCGGTGGGACCGCCACGCCGAGCGGCCCGGTTGCCGGGGCGGCCCCACCCGGGCCCGCACGGAGGCGGCGGCCTCGCCGGCCGGAGGCGGCGGCCTCGCCGGCCGGACGACGAGATGCGCACGCGGCCGGACTCAGCTGGCGGTGAGCGCCAGCCCGCTGATCGTCCACTCGCCGTCGATGGTGACCATGCGCGGCCTGCACCGTCGGCACCGTCTGCACGCACGACTGGCCCGGCGGAGGTCACACGTGCCACGGAGTCTGCGTGACCCCCGCTCCCTCCTGGGCGGCGGAACCACCCGGACATGCGACAGGGGCCGTCCTCCAGGTGGTGGACGGCCCCTGTGCGGGGTGGTGCGCTCCCCGGCTCAGGCCGGGGAGGGCGTCACTTGACGGTGACGGAGGCGCCGGCGCCCTCGAGAGCGGCCTTGGCCTTCTCGGCGGCGTCCTTGGCGACCTTCTCCAGGACCGGCTTGGGCGCGTTGTCGACCAGGTCCTTGGCCTCCTTGAGGCCGAGCGAGGTCAGGCCGCGCACCTCCTTGATGACCTGGATCTTCTTGTCGCCGGCGCTCTCGAGGATGACGTCGAACTCGTCCTGCTCCTCGGCAGCGGCACCGGCGTCGCCGCCGCCACCACCGGCGGCCGGGGCGGCCGCGACGGCGACGGGGGCAGCAGCGGTGACCTCGAAGGTCTCCTCGAACTGCTTCACGAAGTCGGACAGCTCGAGGAGGGTCATCTCCTTGAACGCGTCGAGCAGCTCCGTGGTGGAAAGCTTGGCCATGGTGTCTCCTTCTGGGGTCAGTCGGTGCTGGCCGCGGCGTCCGCGGCATCAGCGTCGGGGGTGGTGGTGTCGGCAGCAGCGGTGTCCGCGGCGGCGTCGGCGGTGGAGTCGGCGCCCTCGGCGGGCTTCTTCTCCTTGAGCGCCTCGGCCAGGCGGGCGACCTGCGACAGCGGGGCCTGGAAGAGGCCGGCGGCCTTGGTCAGGTTGCCCTTCATCGCGCCGGCCAGCTTGGCCAGCAGCACCTCGCGCGGCTCGACGTCGGCCAGGGCGGTGACCTCGGCGGGGCTGACGGTGCGGCCCTCGACGACACCACCCTTGACGACGAGCAGCGGGTTGGTGCGCGCGAAGTCGCGGATGGCCTTGGCGGCCTCGACGACGTCGCCCTCGATGAAGGCGATCGCGGTGGGACCGTTGAGCAGCGGGGCGAGGTCGGTGTGACCGACCTGGTCCGCCGCCCGCTTCGTCAGGGTGTTCTTGACGACGGCGTAGCTGCTGCCCTCACCGAGGGAACGGCGCAGCTGGGTCAGCTGGGCCACGGTCAGCCCGCGGTACTCGGTGAGCACCGCCGCGCTGGACGACTGGAACCGCTCGGTGATCTCGTCGATCACCGCGGCCTTCGCCTGCGTGGGCATGGGCCTCCTCTCGTCTGTCGGGCGACTGCTGGACGCTGCACGACGACGTGCGACGAGAGGCCCGGAGACGAGGAACGCCCCGGCGCAGGGCGCACGGGGCGAGGGGCAGGCGCGGAGGCCTGCCGATCGAACCGTCCTCCTGCGCGGGTCGCCCGGAGCTCCGGGACCTTCGATCGCACGCGGACGTGCGACGACCAGCGGTCTTGGGGGGAACGTCGACAAGAGTACGCCATACGCCGACGGCCCCGCTGCGCGGGTGCGCAGCGGGGCCGTCGTGCGGGCCTGGAACGGCCCCGTCCCGGTCCCGCCCTGAGCTCGCGAAGGGCGGGGAGGACGGGGTCCTTCTACTCGTCCACCGTCAGGTTGCGAGTGCGGTTCGGGTCGACCGGGATGCCGGGGCCCATCGTGGTGGAGATGGTGACCTTCTTGAGGTACCGACCCTTGGCCGAGGACGGCTTGGCGCGGAGGACCTCGTCGAGGGCAGCGGCGTAGTTCTCGACCAGCTTGGCCTCGTCGAAGGACGTCTTGCCGATCACCAGGTGCAGGTTCGCCTGCTTGTCGACGCGGAAGTTGATCTTCCCACCCTTGATGTCGTTGACGGCCTTGGTGACGTCGGGGGTCACCGTGCCGGTCTTCGGGTTCGGCATCAGGCCGCGAGGGCCGAGGATGCGGGCGATCCGGCCGACCTTGGCCATCTGGTCCGGCGTCGCGATCGCCGCGTCGAAGTCCAGGAAGCCGCCCTGGATGCGCTCGATCAGGTCGTCGGAGCCCACGACGTCGGCGCCGGCGGCCTCGGCCTCGGCGGCCTTGTCACCGGTCGCGAAGACGATGACGCGGGCGGTCTTGCCGGTGCCGTGGGGCAGGTTGACCGTGCCGCGGACCATCTGGTCGGCCTTGCGCGGGTCGACGCCCAGGCGCATGGCGACCTCGACGGTGGCGTCGTAGGCGGTCGTCGACGTGTCCTTGGCCAGCGTGGCGGCCTGGAGCGGGCTGTACAGGTTGTCGCGGTCGACCTTCTCGGCCACCGCGCGGTACTTCTTGCCGTGCTTCGCCATGGTGTGTCCTCTCCGGGGGCTCGTGCCCCGGTCATGTGGTGAACGGGCCTGGCGTGGCCCTCCCACTGATGAAGGACCTCGTTCTCCTCACCCCTCGCACGCTCGGGGCGAGCCTCGGAACGAGGCCGTTGCTGGTCAGTTGGTGACGGTGATGCCCATCGACCGGGCGGTGCCGGCGATGATCTTCTCGGCCTGGTCGAGGTCGTTGGCGTTGAGGTCGGCCATCTTGGTCTGGGCGATCTCGCGGACCTGGTCACGGGTGACCGTGGCGACCTTGGTCTTGTGCGGCTCCCCCGAGCCCTTCTCGACACCGGCGGCCTTGAGCAGCATGCGCGCGGCCGGCGGGGTCTTGGTGACGAAGGTGAAGGACCGGTCCTCGAAGACCGAGATCTCCACGGGGACGACGTTCCCACGCTGCGACTCGGTCGCGGCGTTGTACGCCTTGCAGAACTCCATGATGTTGACGCCGTGCTGACCCAGCGCCGGACCGACGGGCGGCGCGGGGGTGGCCGCACCGGCGTTGATCTGGAGCTTGATGACCGCGGTCAACCGCTTCCTGGGGGGCATGCTCTGTTCTCCGGTTCAGGTTGGGTGGTGAAGTCTTCGGGGCACGTCCGTCAGATCTTTTGGACCTGACTGAACGAGAGCTCGACGGGCGTCTCGCGGCCGAAGATGGAGACCAGCACCTGCAGCTTCTGCTGTTCGGCGTTGATCTCGTTGATGGTGGCGGGCAGCGTGGCGAACGGACCGTCCATGACCGTGACCGACTCGCCGACCTCGAAGTCGACGACGGCGGTCGGGGCGGCGGCGCCGCCCGGGCTCGCGGCGGCGGCCTCGGTGACGCGCGGCGCCTGCGGCGTGACGGCCGGGGCGAGGATCTTCACGACCTCGTCGATGGTCAGCGGCGAGGGCTTGGAGGTCGCACCGACGAAGCCGGTGACCCCGGGGGTGTTGCGGACCGCCCCCCACGACTCGTCGTTGAGCTCCATGCGGACCAGCAGGTAGCCCGGCAGGACCTTGCGGTTGACCTGCGAGCGCTTGCCGTTCTTGATCTCGGTGACCTCCTCGGTGGGCACCTCGATCTGGTAGATGTAGTCCTCCACGTCCAGGGACTGGATGCGCGCCTCGAGGTTGGTCTTCACCTTGTTCTCGTAGCCCGCGTAGGAGTGGACGACGTACCAGTCGCCCGGGGCGATGCGCAGCGCCTTGCGGAGCGCCTCGACCGGGTCCTCGTCCTCCTCCGCCGCGACGTCGGAGTCCGGGGCGGGCGCGGCCTGCGGGTCGGTCGCGAGGGTGTCGGGGTCACCGCTCTCGATCTCCGGCGTCGCGTCGGCGACCTCGCCGTCGGAGATGGCGGCACCCGCAGCGAGGTCGGCGGTGTCGCTGGAGCCCTCGGCGGCACCGGCCTCGTCGGCGCCGGTCTCGACGTCGGCGGTGCCGCGCTCGTCGAAGCGGGCGTCGTCCAGGTCGGTGCCCTCGACCGCGTTGTCGGTCTCGAAGGGCTCGCGGGGGTCGGTCACTGCTTCTCCTCGGTGGCGCTCGCCGGCGTCGTGACCGACGGTGCTGCGCTCATTGGTGATCTCGCAAGCTCGATCACAGGGTCTCTTCCATGTCAGGGGCGTTCGGGCGCGGGGCGGATCAACCGAAGACGGCGAGCACGCCCTGGGCGAAGAGCAGGTCGAGGCCGGCCACCAGCGCGACGATGAACGCGACGAACACGATCACCACGGTCGTGTAGGTGATCAGCTCCCGCCGACCCGGCCAGATGACCTTGCGCAGCTCGGCGACGACTTCGCGCAGGAAGCGCGCGAGCGAACGGCGGGGCTGCATCTCGTCGGAGCGAGCCCGCTCCGCCGCGGCCCGCGACCGGGTCGGAGCGCCCTCGCGGGCGGGCTCGGTGGCCGACCGCGCGGCGCGGCGCGACGGCGCCGCCGGCTCGTCGTCCTCGTCGCCGTCGGCGGTGATCCGGCCCCGTCGGCGGGCGCCCCGGTCACCCGGGCGGGCCGCGACGACCTTGTCCTCGTCGGCCTCGGCCTCGCCGGCCACCTGGTCCTCGGCGGCCTCCAGCGCCCCTGCGTCATCGACGCCGGGGGCCTCCTGGTCGAGCTGCTCGTCGGTGAGCTCGGCGTCGGAGGCGGCGCGCGCGTCGTCCTCGCGGCCCGGCTTCTCGTCGCTCACTGCGCCTCGCTCGCCTCGTCGTGGTGGCCTCTCCCGCGAGGGCCGTCGGTCGGTGGTGCCGTGTCCTGCTGGCAGGGGTGACAGGACTTGAACCTGCAGCCTGCGGTTTTGGAGACCGCTGCTCTGCCAATTGAGCTACACCCCTATGCCCTGCCGGGCCCCGGAGCGTCTCGCCGCCACGGCGACCTCGACCCCCGGACGGGGATCCGGGGCACGCCGGTGGCGGGGTCAACAGGCCCCGGTGAAGCCAGTGTACGGGACCGGACCGGGGAGGAGCGAACGTCCCACCGGCCCCACCCCTCGCGGGGCCCCGCCGCCGGGCCCCCCGCCCGTTCGGGACCGGGCGGGCGGCCCGGGGGCCGTGGTCTTTGACACCATGACCCCATGACCGACGCCTCCGCCACGGAGCCCGCCGCCCGCTCGACCGAGCTGCCGCCCGCCGCGCGCCGCATCTCCCGCCGCATCGGCGCCATCGCCGAGTCCGCGACGCTCGCCGTGGACGCGAAGGCCAAGGCCCTCAAGGCCGCCGGGAAGCCGGTGATCGGGTTCGGCGCCGGTGAGCCGGACTTCCCGACGCCGGACTACGTCGTCGAGGCCGCCATCACCGCCGCACGGACGCCGGCGATGCACCGGTACACCCCCGCCGGCGGGCTGCCGGCCCTCAAGGAGGCGATCGTCGCCAAGACCGCGCGCGACTCCGGGCTGCGGATCACCCCCGCCCAGGTGCTGGTCACCAACGGCGGCAAGCAGGCGGTCTACGAGGCGTTCGCGACGATGCTCGACCCCGGCGACGAGGTCATCGTGCCCGCGCCCTACTGGACCACCTATCCCGAGGCCATCCGCCTGGCCGGTGGCGTCCCGGTGCCGGTCGTGGCCGACGAGCAGAGCGGCTACCTGGTGTCGGCCGCCCAGCTCGAGGCCGTCCGCACCCCGCGCACGAAGGCCCTGCTCTTCTGCTCGCCCTCCAACCCCACCGGCGCGGTGTACCCGGCGGAGCAGGTGGAGGAGATCGGCCGCTGGGCGCTCGAGGCCGGCCTGTGGGTGCTCACCGACGAGATCTACGAGCACCTCACCTACGCCGGGGCGACGGCACCCTCGATGCCGGTCCTGGTCCCCGAGCTCGCCGACCGGTGCGTCGTGGTGAACGGGGTCGCCAAGACGTACGCGATGACCGGCTGGCGGGTGGGCTGGATCGTCGGCCCGGCCGACGTGGTCAAGGCCGCGACCAACCTCCAGTCCCACGCGACCTCCAACGTCGCCAACGTCTCCCAGGCCGCGGCCGTCGCAGCCCTGAACGGGGACCTCTCCGCGGTGGCCACCATGCGGGAGGCGTTCGACCGCCGCCGGCAGACCATCGTCTCGATGCTGCGCGAGATCCCCGGCGTCGCCTGCCCCGAGCCGCAGGGCGCCTTCTACGTCTACCCGTCCGTGAAGGGGCTGCTCGGCCGTCCGATCGGTGGCCGCACCGCCGGCACCAGTGCGGAACTGGCCGAGCTGATCCTGGAGCAGGCCGAGGTGGCGGTCGTGCCCGGAGAGGCGTTCGGGACGCCCGGCTACGTCCGGATGTCCTACGCCCTGGGTGACGACGACCTGGTCGAGGGCGTCAGCCGCATGCAGCGGCTGCTCGGTCAGGCGGACTGAGGAGGGGCCCGGACCGGCGCCGTCAGCGGGGCGGGTCCGCCTCGTCCAGGGCCGCGGCCCGGGCGGGGAGGGCCGGCGCCGGTGTCAGGGGAGCCGGACGACCGCGCGGGCCAGGGACAGCACCTTCTCGCCGTCGCTGGTGACCGCCAGGTCGACCCGCGCCCGGCCGTCGTCCAGGAGGGCGGCGACCGTGCCCCGCACGGTCAGCTCCGCGCCGTCGTCGTCGGGGACGACCACCGGCCGCCCGAACCGGACCTGGTACTCGACGAGCGCCGCCGGGTCCCCCGTCCAGCCGGTGACCGCCCGCGCGGCGAGCGCCATGGTGAACATGCCGTGGGCGATGACGCCGGGCAGGCCGACCTCGCGGGCCACCCGCTCGTTCCAGTGGATGGGATTGAAGTCGCCGGAGGCGCCGGCGTAGCGGACCAGGTCCGCCCGGGTGATCCGGACGACCAGCTCCGGGAGCTCGGTCCCGACCGCCACGGTCATGCCGCACCTCGCGCGACGAGCATCGAGGTGGCCGTGCAGACCGCCTCGCCGTCCTCCGTGGCCAGCTCCACCCTCGCCGTCAGCAGGTCGTTGCCGGCGACGGTGCGGGCGGCGTCGATGGTGGTGGTCGCGACCAGCCGGTCGCCGGCCCGGATGGGGCGGTGGTGGACGAACTTCTGCTCGCCGTGGACGACCCGGCTGTAGTCCAGCCCCACCTCGGGGTCGCCGAGCACCACGAACGCCGCCTCCAGGCTCACCACGATGGCGAAGGTGGGCGGCGCGATGACGTCGGGGTGGCCGGCCGCCCGGGCCGCGTCGACGTCGCGGTGCACCGCGTCCTCGGCACCGACGGCGGTGGCGAACTCGGCGATCTTGGCCCGCCCGACCTCGTAGACGGCAGAGGGCGGGTAGCTGCGCCCGACCAGTTCCCGGTCCAGCGCCATGCTCCCGCCCTCTCGCTCAGCTGCCGCGGACCGTCAGCGGGTCTCGCGGTGCAGCGTGTGCTTGCGCTCGCGCGGGCAGTACTTCATCAGCTCGAGCCGGTCGGGGTCGTTCCGCCGGTTCTTGCGCGTGATGTAGTTGCGGTTCTTGCACTCCTGGCAGGCCAGGGTGATCTTCGGACGGACGTCGGTGGCTGCCACGGGAGCGCTCCTAGCCTTGTGGGACAGGACCCGGGACCGGGCCCTGCTGCCGCACCGGCCAGGTGGCCGACACGGCGACGGACCCCGGGGTGCGGGGTCCGTCGGGAGTAGCGGTGACCGGACTTGAACCGGTGACACAGCGATTATGAGCCGCTTGCTCTACCAGGCTGAGCTACACCGCCGGGGTGACCGCCCGGGCCGGTCTCGCGACAGGACCGGTAGGTCAGGCTACTGCCAGAGCCCCTTTACGGAATCGAACCGTAGACCTTCTCCTTACCATGGAGACGCTCTGCCGACTGAGCTAAAGGGGCGTGCTCCGAGGAGCCATCGAAGACTGTACCCGATGCCTCCGGCCCCCCTGCAGGGGCCTGCCGCGAGCACCCGGACGTGCTGGAACGGCCCCGCGCCAGGGGCCCGGCGCGAGCTCGCGAGCGGTGGGGGGACGCGGGGTCCTTCGTCAGGTCCGGACGTACAGGCGGCGGTGGGTGGTCCCCGGTGCGGCGGAGCGCACGCCGGTCCGGGCGAGCAACCACTTCTCCAGCCGGTCCTCGGGCAGCGGCCGGCTGATCAGGAAGCCCTGCAGCTTGTCGCAGCCCATGGCGATCAGCTGGTTGCGCGTCATCTCGTCCTCGACGCCTTCCGCCACCACGCACAGCCCCAGGTTGTGGGCCAGCTCGATGATCGAGCGCGCGATGAACGACTCCCCCTGACTGGTGGCCATGGTGAGCACGAAGGACTTGTCGATCTTCAGCTCGTCGATGGGCAGCTGCCGGAGCTGGGAGAGCGACGAGTAGCCGGTGCCGAAGTCGTCCATGGACAGCCGGAGCCCCAGGTCGTGCAGGTTGTCCAGGACCGAGCTCTCCCGCACCGAGTCGTTCACGACGCTGCTCTCGGTCAGTTCCAGGATCAGCAGCTCGCCGGGGACGTCGTGCCGCTCCAGCGCACCGCGGATCCGCTCGACGAGGTCGGGCTCGCTCAGCGAGCACGCGGAGACGTTGACCGCGACCGACAGCGAGATGCCCTGGTCCAGCCAGCGCCGGCACCGCGCGAGCGCGAGCTCCAGGACGTGGTCGGTGACCGCCCCGATCCGGCCGATCTGCTCGGCCAGCCCGATCACGTCCTCGGGCGGGATGCTGCCGTAGCGCGGGTGGGTCCAGCGCACGAGCGTCTCCACCGACACGATGTCGGAGGTCTGCGCGTCGATGACCGGCTGGAAGACGACGTCGATGTGCCCGTCGGCCATCGCCTGCTCGAGCTCGGTGCCCAGCTGCAGGCGGCGCAGGCTCTGCTGGTCCAGCACCGGGTGGTAGCTGGCCACGCCACCGGCCTCCCCGGCCGCCAGCAGGGCGACGTCGGCGCGCTGCATGAGCGCGCCGGCGTCGGTGCCGTGCACCGGTGCGGCGGCGACGCCGATGGTCAGCGAAACCTCCAGGTCGAGGCCGGCCACCCGGACCCGCGTGGCCGCGGCCTCGCGCAGCCGCCGGGCCGCCTGCTCGGTGGCGGCCAGGGAGAGACCGGGCAGCAGGACGGCGAACTGCTCCCGCTCCATGCGGGCCAGGAGCGCGCGCGGCGGGGCGTGCTCGCGGAGCAGCCCGGCGGTGACCAGCAGCAGCTCATCGCTGGCGGCGTGCCCGAGGGTGTCGGTGACGTCGGCGTAGGTGCCGAGCGAGGCGAGGATGAGGCCGGCCTGGCCGCCCTCGGGGTCCTCGGCCACCAGGGCCTCGATCTCCGCGGCGAGCCGCTGGCGGTTCGGCAGGCCGGTGAGCCGGTCGTGGTCGGCGTCGAAGCGGATGCGGGTGAGCAGCTGCTGCTGCCGGATCGCGGCGTTGATGTGGGTGAGCATCGACTCCAGGGCGCCGCGCTCGCTGCTGCCGAAGGAGACGGCGTCGCTGCGCCGGTCGCACACCTCCAGGTAGCCCGGCTCGCCGGCGGCCGTGGTCACCGGCGCCGCGAGCAGCTCGGCGACCCCCCGCCGGGCGAGAGCCGCCGCCTCGACCTCGTCGGCGCGGCCGGCCGCGACGTGGATCGCCCCGGCCGAGGCGACCGCGCGACGGCGCAGCACGTCGTCGGGGTCGCCCGGCCCGTCGTACCAGTCGGCACCGCCCTCGGTGGCGACGACCAGCCGCGGCCCCTCGTCGAGGTAGGGCGGCAGCCACAGGGCGACCCGCTCGGCGTTGAGGAGCTCCTGCACCGCCTGCACGATCCGCCGGGTTCCCGACTCGTCGGGCTGCACCTGCTCCACCCGGCGGGCGAAGGCGTAGACCCGCTCCAAGGACTGGCTCTCCCGGGTGACCTCGGCGAACCGGCGGTAGAGCAGCACGAGCGCGACCACGAGTGGGGTGAGGATGACCGCGGCCCACAGGGTGGTGTCCAGCAGCAGCAGGATGGCCAGGCCGATGACGACGGCCAGCGGCTGGACGACGACGACGGGCACGAAGAGGCTCGTCCAGACCGAACGTCCGGGATACCCCTGGGTCAGGGTGATGGCCCCGGCCACCATGCCGGCCCCCACGACGTTGGCCGCGAAGACGGCCAGCAAGCAGGACGCCCACGTCAGCGGATCCCTGATGTCACCCGCCGGGAGCAGTTCCAGCACCCCGATGGCGACCGCGCTGTCGATGACCGCCACGGCGACGTTGAACACGATCTTGGGCCGCGGATAGCGCTGGATCGCCAGGACGGTGCCGACGGCCAGGGCGCGGGTGACGGCGGTCCAGACCCCGCCCACCACGAGGAGCGCGATGACGAAGGCCACCTCGCTCGCCGAGTTGACGAAGCTGTGCCGCCGGAACTCGACGTGGACGTTGACCCACTCGGCGAGCATCGCGGCCAGCAGGACCGCGACGAGGACCCGACCATCGACCGCGAGCGGTTCCCGCGCCACCACGGCGGCGCCCGCCGGGACGGCGACCACCAGGGCGAGGGTCGCGACCGCCCAGGGACTGCGGACGGTACGCGGGCGTGTACGCTCACGAACGTCCTGCTCAGCCACGTGCACGGCACTCCCCGGGTCGTCGGGCGGGCGAAGGCTAGCAGCGGTGTCGATCACCGCCACCCTCCCCGCACCCGGGAGAGCGACCCGTCCACCACGGTCATCGGCACGCGGCACCCCGGACATGAGTGCGGGGCAGCCGGCCCATCGGACCGACTGCCCCGCACGAAGTCCGGCGACCGGGCGCCGCAGAGGCTCAGGCCTCGTTGCGGCCCCACTTGACACCGCGGCCCCACTTCACACCGCGGCCCCACTTCACACCCCGGGTACCGATCTCACGCTGCGTGCTGCTGTTCATGGCGCCTCCCTCGTGGCACGACTGTTGGCTGTTGCGGCAGCCATCCGCGCGCGGGGCAGGGCGTCGTCGAATACGGACCGCGCGGGTGACACTCCTTCCCGTCACCGGCCGCCACAAGCATCTCGATCACGACACGCCGCGTGACCCGTCGTGTCGTCACCAGCCGCCACGCTGATCACACGACGCGTGATTTGGTCCCTCGTCCGCCGACCGCGTGCGCGGACCGGCAGTTCCAGCCGCGGATCCTGCCGGTCCGCGCACACTGCGCACCCGCGCAGACGCACGGGCGTGCACGAGGACGGGTGAACCGTCCTCCGCGGTGGTCCACAATCGTGTCGACGCCCCGCGGACGCCGCGAGCGCGCGCTTAGGCTGCCGCGCGTGCACCCCGGCCCGGACGACCGCGAGCGCGGCTCGACGCTGCCGTTCGTGCTGGTGTGCTGGCTCGTCGCGGCGCTGATGGCCTTCGGGGCGATCGCCGCCTCCGATGCCTTCCTCGAACAGCAGTCCGTGCAGTCGGTCTGCGACGGCGCCGCCCTGGCCGCGGCCAACCAGGCCGACGAGGCGGTGGTCTACGCGCACGGGGTGGGGACCGAGCTCCCGCTCGGCCGCGCCGCCGCGCAGACAGCGGTCGCCGACCAGCTCGCCGACGGGGGGCTCGCACTGGACAGCTGGACCGCCGAGATCGACGGGGCCGAGGTGACGGTGCGGTGCACCCGCCACGTCGACATCGCGTTCGGCTGGCTCTTCCTGGGTGGTCAGCAGCTGGAGCGCACCGCCGTCTCCAGCGCCCGGGCTCCCACGGCGCCCTGACCCCGGTACGCGAACGGCCCCCGACCTGGTGGTCGGGGGCCGTCGTACCGGGCGTGGCGGGTGAAGGATTCGAACCTTCGAAGGCTAAGCCGACGGATTTACAGTCCGCTCCCATTGGCCACTCGGGCAACCCGCCGTGTTTGGTACCGGGAGAGAGTAACAAGAGGACGGACCCACGGGTGACGGGTCCCCGGCGCGCCGGGGCCCGTCCGGCATGAGAGGAGAGACATGGCCGACGCATCGTTCGACGTCGTGAGCAAGGTCGACCGGCAGGAGGTCGACAACGCCCTCAACCAGACGGGCAAGGAGCTCTCGCAGCGGTTCGACTTCCGCGGCACCAACGCCACCATCGCGTGGGCCGGGGAGGAAGGCGTGACCCTCCAGGCGGACACCGAGGAGCGGGTCTCGGCCGCGCTCGAGGTGTTCAAGGAGAAGCTGGTCAAGCGGGGCATCTCGCTCAAGGTGCTGGACGCCGGCGAGCCGCAGTCCTCGGGGAAGAGCTACAAGATCGGTGCGACGATCAAGCAGGGCATCGAGTCCGACGTCGCGAAGAAGATCGCCAAGCTGATCCGCGACGAGGGCCCCAAGGGCGTCCAGGCGCAGATCCAGGGCGACCAGCTGCGGGTCAGCGGCAAGAAGCGCGACGACCTGCAGGCGGTGCAGCAGCTCCTCCGCGGGGCCGACCTCGACGTCGCCCTGCAGTTCGACAACTACCGGTGACCTGATGGAACGGCCCCCTCGCAGGGACCCGCGGCGCGCAGAGCGTGGCGTGGGGAGCGAGGGGGCCCTTCTACCGGCCGAGCTCGCGGGCCATCTGCTCCAGCCGGGCGATCCGCTGCGGCATGGGCGGGTGGCTGGCGAACAGCGACGCCATGCCCGCCCCGCGGAACGGGTTCGCGATCATCAGGTGGCTCTGGGTGACCAGCCGGTCCTCCTGCGGCAGCGGCCGGGCCGCCGTCCCCCGCTCGATCACCCGCAGCGCGTCGGCCAACGCGAGCGGGTCCTGCGACAGCTGGGCGCCCGAGGCGTCGGCCTGGTACTCCCGGCTGCGGCTGATCGCCATCTGCACCACGCCGGCGGCGATCGGCCCGAGGAGCATCAGCAGCAGGCCGCCGAGGGCGTTGCCGCCGCCGCGGTCGTCGGACCGGCCGCCGAACAACGAGGCGAACATCGCCATGTGGGCCAGGTAGGTGATCACCGTGGCCATGGCGCCGGCCACCGAGCTGATCAGGATGTCGCGGTTGTAGACGTGCGAGAGCTCGTGCGCGAGCACCCCCCGCAGCTGGCGCCGGTCGAGCAGCTCGAGGATGCCCTGGGTGACGCAGACGGCCGCGTGGCGCGGGTTGCGGCCGGTGGCGAACGCGTTGGGCTGGTTCGTCGGGCTCACGTAGAGACGGGGCATGGGCTGCCGCGCCTCCGTCGCGAGCTCGCGCACGATCGCGTACAGCTGCGGCGCCTGCGTCTCGGTCACCGGGAAGGCCCGCATCGCCCGCAGTGCCAGCTTGTCCGAGTTGAAGTAAGCGAAGCCGTTCACCCCGAGGGCGACCACCAGCGCGATGAACAGCCCGCCGTTGCCGCCGATCGCGTAGCCGGCGACGAGGATCAGCCCGCCCATGGCGCCCAGGAGGACGGCGGTCTTCAGTCCGTTGTTCCAGCGCTGCACGTCCGGTCCAACGCCGTCCCGGGAGCGCCCGTTCCCGGACGACGGACGCGCCCTCCCCGGCGGAATGACCGCGCCACCGCAGCGGTTCCTCCTTCCGGACGCGGTGACATCTCGCCGCTGCGGCGTGTCCGGTTGCACATCCCGGCCGTGTACACGCGCACGTAACCTCGCCCGGTGGAGGTAGACCGCTGATGACTGGCACCAACCCGACCGTCGCGCCGTCGAGCTCGAACGGCGCCCCGGCCACCCCGGTGTCCGGCTCCGCTCCCGGTGGGCTCGTCAAGAGCGTCGTGGAGCTCGACCGCGTCGTCATCCGGCTGGCCGGTGACTCCGGCGACGGCATGCAGCTGACCGGCAACCGGTTCACCAGCGAGACGGCGTCGTTCGGCAACGACCTCAAGACGCTGCCGAACTTCCCCGCCGAGATCCGCGCGCCGACGGGGACCCTGCCGGGCGTCAGCTCCTTCCAGCTGCAGTTCGCCGACCACGACGTCATGACGCCGGGTGACGCCCCGGACGTGCTCGTGGCGATGAACCCGGCTGCGCTCAAGGCCAACCTCGGCGAACTGCCCGGCGGCGGCCTGCTGATCGTCGACTCCGACGAGTTCACCCCGCGCAACCTGGCGAAGGTCGGCTACGCGACCAACCCGCTGGAGGACGGCTCGCTCGAGGGGTGGCAGACCGTCAGCGTCCCGCTGACCTCGATGACCCTCGACGCGCTCGCCGACTCGGGCCTCGGCAAGAAGGAGGCCGAGCGCAGCAAGAACATGTTCACCCTCGGCCTGCTGAGCTGGATGTACCACCGGCCCACCGAGGGCACGGTCCGCTTCCTCGAGCGCCAGTTCCGCCGCAAGCCGGAGATCGCCGCGGCGAACATCGCCGCGTTCCGCGCCGGCTACAACTACGGCGACACCACCGAGGCCTTCGCCGTCTCCTACGAGATCAAGCCCGCCCCGATGAAGCCGGGCCGCTACCGGAACATCTCCGGCAACCAGGCGCTCGCCCTCGGCCTCGTCGCCGCCGGCCAGCGCTCGGGGCTCCCGGTGTTCCTCGGCGCGTACCCGATCACCCCGGCGTCGGACATCCTCCACGAGCTGTCCCGGCACAAGGCCTTCGGCGTGCGCACCTTCCAGGCCGAGGACGAGATCGCCGGCATCGGTGCGGCCCTCGGCGCCTCCTTCGGCGGCGCGCTGGGCATCACGACGACGTCGGGCCCCGGTGTGGCGCTCAAGGCCGAGACCATCGGTTTGGCGGTCATGACCGAGCTGCCGCTGGTCATCGTCGACGTCCAGCGCGGTGGCCCCTCCACCGGCCTGCCGACGAAGACCGAGCAGTCGGACCTGCTGCAGGCGATGTTCGGCCGCAACGGCGAGGCCCCGATCCCGGTCATCGCCCCGCGCTCCCCCGGTGACTGCTTCGACGCCGCCGTGGAGGCCGCGCGGATCGCGCTCGCCTACCGGACGCCGGTCATGCTGCTGTCGGACGGCTACCTCGCCAACGGCGCCGAGCCGTGGGCGATCCCGGACGCCGACTCGCTGCCCGACCTCACCGGGTCGGTGGCCTTCGCCACCGAGCCCAACGGCGAGGACGGCGAGTTCCTCCCCTACCTCCGCGACCCCGAGACCCTGGCGCGCGCCTGGGCGATCCCGGGCACCGCGGGCATGCAGCACCGGATCGGCGGGCTGGAGAAGGCCGACAGGACCGGCAACATCTCCTACGACCCGGCCAACCACGACTTCATGACCCGCACCCGGCAGGCGAAGATCGACGGCATCGCCGCGTCGATCCCGGCCACCGACGTCGACGACCCCGACGGCGACGCGCGCGTCGCCGTCATCGGGTGGGGCTCCACCTACGGCCCGATCGGCGCCGCCTGCCGGCGGATCCGGAGCTCCGGCCGGAAGGTCGCCCAGCTCCACCTGCGGCACATCAACCCGTTCCCCGCCGACCTCGGCGAGGTGCTGGCCCGGTACGACCGGGTCATCTGCCCGGAGATGAACCTCGGGCAGCTGGCCCTGCTGCTGCGCGCGAAGTACCTGGTGGACGTGCAGAGCCACACCCAGGTGCGCGGGCTGCCCTTCCGCGCGGCCGAGCTGGCCGCGGTGATCCAGGACGCCATCGACAGCACCACCGCACCCCTGAACGGAGCACCGCAGTGACCACCGTCGAACTCGGCATGCCGGACGCACCGACCCCCATCGACGCCGCCATCGCCCGCTCGCTCGAGCAGCACGGCCCCAAGCAGACCGAGCTCAAGGGCAAGGACTTCAAGACCGACCAGGAGGTCCGCTGGTGCCCCGGCTGCGGTGACTACGTCATCCTGAACGCGGTCCAGAGCTTCCTGCCGAGCCTGGGCATCGCCCGCGAGGACATGGTCATCGTGTCGGGCATCGGCTGCTCGTCGCGCTTCCCGTACTACATGAACACCTACGGGATGCACTCGATCCACGGCCGCGCCCCGGCGATCGCGACCGGCCTCGCCGCCTCACGCCCCGACCTCTCGGTGTGGGTCGTCACCGGCGACGGCGACGCGCTCTCCATCGGCGGCAACCACCTGATCCACGCGCTGCGGCGGAACGTCAACATGACGATCCTGCTGTTCAACAACCGGATCTACGGGCTCACCAAGGGCCAGTACTCGCCCACCTCCGAGGTCGGGAAGGTCACCAAGTCCACGCCGATGGGCTCGCTGGACCACCCGTTCAACCCGGTGTCGCTCGCCATCGGCGCGGACGCCACCTTCGTCGGCCGGGCGATGGACTCCGACCGCAAGGGCCTCACCGAGGTGCTGCGGCAGGCCGCGGAGCACCAGGGCACCTCGCTGGTGGAGATCTACCAGAACTGCAACATCTTCAACGACGGCGCGTTCGAGCTGCTGAAGGACCCGGCGACGGGCCCGATGTGGACGATCCCGCTCGTCCACGGCGAGCCGCTGGTGTTCGGCCCGGACGGCGCCTCGTGCGTGGTCCGCGACGACTTCGGGGGGCTGCGCATCGCCGAGACCAACCAGGTCGACGCGAGCGAGATCGTGGTGCACGACGCGACCCGCGAGGACCCGTCCTACGCGTTCGCGCTGTCCCGGCTGTCCACGCAGGACCTCCGGTACACCCCGATGGGCGTGTTCCGGAAGGTGGCGAAGCCGAGCTACGAGGCGATGATGTCCGAGCAGCTGCACGAGGCCCGGCTGCAGGGCCCCGGCGACCTCGACGCCCTGCTGGCCGGTGGGGACACCTGGGAGGTCAAGGCCTAGGAGGACCCCGTTCCGCGCGCACGGCCCGCCTCCCGCCCGGGAGGCGGGCCGTGCTGCGTCCGGGGCGGATCAGCGCCGGCCGTTCTCCCGCAGCACGTCGGTGAGCACCGGCAGGGCCCGGTGGAGCTGCTCCCGCGTCGGCGCGGCGAAGCCGAGCACCAGCCCGGCCCGGCCATCGTCCACCAGCGCGTGCCGGGCCAGCCCGTCGACGGCGATCCCCCGCGCCGCGGCCGCCGCGCGCACCGCCTCCTCCGCGGCGGTGCCGGGCAGCGGCACGAGGACGTGCGCCCCGGCGGCGTCCCCCTCCACCCGGCACCCGGCCGCCGCGACCGCGGCCCGCACCTCGCCCGCCCGCGCGACCAGTTCGCGGCGCAGGCGGCGCAGATGCCGGGCGAGGTCCCCGGAGGCCGTGAACCCCGCGAAGACCCGCTGACCGGCGCGCGCGGGCCGGGTGCCGGTGGCGGTGCGGCGGAGCAGCAGCTCCGCCCGCAGCGGTTCGGGCGCCACCATCCAGCCGACGCCGAGGGTGGGGCTGAGGATCTTGCTCGTCGTGCCCAGGTGCACCACGACGTCAGGCCCCAGCGCGCCCAGCAGCGGCAGCGGGGCGACGTCGTAGCGCAGCTCCCCGTCGTAGTCGTCCTCCAGCACCCACCACCCCTCGGCGCGGGCCCGGGCGACCAGCGCGAGCCGGCGCGCGGCCGACATCCGGCGGCCGAGCGGGTACTGGTGGGCCGGCGTGCAGTAGACGGCGGCCACCCCGGACGGGAGCGCGTCGACGACCAGGCCGTCGTCGTCGACCGCGGCCGGGACGACCTCGACGCCGGCATCGCGCAGCGCACCGACGACGCGCTGGTAGCCAGGGTCCTCGACCGCCACCCGGCTGCCCGGCGGCAGCGCGCGCGCCACCTCCCCCACCGCCGCCGAGGTGCCGGCGGTGGCCAGCACCTCCTCCGGGCCGGCGGCCAGGCCCCGGTGCCGCAGGAGGTGCTCACCCACCGCCGATCGGAACGCGGGGTCACCGGCGGCGTCCGGTCGGGCGTCGGGCGCCTCGTCGCCCGCGGCCCGCCAGGCCCGCCGCCAGGCCGCCCGGTCGAGGACCTGCAGGCACGGCGACCCCGCCCGCAGGTCGACCAGCGCCGGTGCGGCCGGCGAGCGGACGGCCGGAGCGGGAGCCGCCGCGGGCGCCGCCGTCACCGCGCCGAGGACGTACGTGCCCGCGCCCCGGCGTCCGCCGAGCCATCCCTCGGCCAGCAGCTGGTCGTAGGCGGCGACGGTCACCGTGCGGCTCACCCGCAGCGCCGCGGCGAACGCCCGCGTCGACGGCAGCCGGTCCCCGGGGCGCAGCGTCCCGTCGGCGGCGGCGGTGCGCAGCGCCTCGGCCAGCTGGACCGACAGCGGCGTGCCCGAGCTGCGGTCGAGCAGCACCGGGGGGAGGTCGACCACGGTGCTCCTGCCGCCGACGAAGTGGACTGCCGGGAATCTAGCGGATTGGTCGTTCCGGAGGACCACCTGCGCCGTCCAGGATCGACGTCGTGGACACCGCCCCGCCGCTCTCCTCCACCGACCGCAGCACCGTCCGCCGGGGCGCGAAGCGCGCCCGCACCGACCGGGCCGACCTCTACGCCGTGCTCGACGCCGGCCTGATCGGCCATCTCGGCGTGCAGCTGGGCGACGCCCCGGTCGTGCTGCCGACGGGCTACGGCCGGCGCGGGGACACCCTCTACCTGCACGGCTCGACGGGGGCCGCGACGCTGCGGGGCGCGGCCGCGGGCGCGCCGGTCTGCTTCACCGTGACCCACCTGGACGGGATCGTCTACGCGCGCTCGGCCTTCCACCACTCGGTCAACTACCGCTGCGCGGTCGTGCACGGGCGGGCCCGCCTGGTGCAGGACCCGGACGAGCGGCTGCTCGGCCTGGAGGTGCTCACCGAGCACCTGGCGCCCGGATCCTGGACGGCGACCCGCCGGCCCGACCGCAGGGAGCTGGCCGCCACCGCGGTGCTGGCCCTCGACCTCGCCGAGGCGAGCGTGAAGATCCGCACCGGCCCGCCGGGGGACGACGAGCGCGACATCGAGGGCGCGGCGGCCCCGGACCCGGTGTGGGCCGGCGTCCTGCCCGTCCGGACGGTGCTGGGCGAGCCGGAGCCCTGCCCCCTGCTGCCCGCCGGGACCACCGTCCCCCTGCGGGTGACCGGCCGGGTCCTCAGCCCTGCGGGGTGACGCGGAGCAACTGGTCCCGGCCGCCGCCGTTGTCGGTGGTCACGTACAGCGCACCGTCGGTGCCCTGCTCGACGGTGCGGATGCGCCCGTAGGTGCCGTCCAGCTCGGGCAGCCGGAACTGCTCGACGAGGGCGCCGGCCTCGTCCAGGCGCAGCGCCAGCACGTGCTGCCCGCGCAGCGCGCCGAGCAGGAGCAGCCCGTCGTAGTCGCCCCACTGGTCCCCGTCGAGGAACGTGCCGTCGCTCGGGGCGATGGGCGGGGCGCCCGAGTCCCAGACCGCCGGGGCCGCCCCCTCGATCTCCGGGTCGGTCATCGGCACGCTCTCGTCGTAGCCCCCGCCGCCCACGGGGTCCCAGCCGTAGTTGGCGCCGGGGCGCAGCAGGTTGACCTCGTCGTTCCGGTCGGGCCCGTGCTCGACCGAGTAGACCTGATCCGTGCCCGGCCGCCGGGCCAGGCCCTGGACGTTGCGGTGCCCGTAGGTCCAGATCAGGTCGGCCGCACCGTCGTCCGGAGCGACGAAGGGGTTGTCCGGCGGAGCCTGGCCGGTGGCGGGGTCGGCGCGGAGCACCTTGCCGGCCAGCGAGCCGAGGTCCTGGGGGTGGGTGCCGACCGCGTTGTCCCCGGTGCCGACCAGCAGCGCGCCGTCCGGCCCGAACTCGAGCCGGCAGCCGCCGTGTCGGCCGCTGCGCTCGTTGAGCGGGATGCCACCGATCAGCGGGTCGTCGACCCGGGTGGCGGACGACCAGTCGCCCGCCACCGTCCAGGCGACGACGCCGATGAACCCCTCCCGATCCCCCTGGCACGTGTAGAACCGCCGGTTCCCGGCGAACGCCGGGTCCAGCGCCAGGCCCATCAGGCCGGTCTCCCCCGCCACGAACAGGTCACCGAGGTCGGCCTGCACCTCCCGCACGGTGCCGTCCGGGAGCACCGCCGTGAAGCCGCCCGCGCGTTCGTCGAGCAGCAGGGTGCCGTCCTCGCTCTGGGCGACGTCCCAGGGGTGGTCGAGCCCGTCGGCCACCACCTCGACCTGCAGCGACGGAGCGCCGGTGGGAGCCGAGGTGGTCGGGGGCGTCGAGACCGAGCCGGCGTCCTCCTCCGCCCCGCCCGAGCACGCGGTGAGCAGGAGGGCGGCCCCCATGCAGCAGAAGGACCTCGCCCCTCTCACCCCTCGCACGCTCCGGGCGAGCCTTCGGACGAGCCCGCGCTCGCCGACTTCGGAGGGCATGGGGGTCCTTCCGCTAGCTGGTACGCGTGACCACGTAGTCGCACAGCGCCGAGAGGGCGTCGCGCACCTCACCGGCCGGGACGTCGTCCAGCCGGCCGCGCGCCCGGTCGGCGTACTCGCGCAGCACGTCGGTGGCGCGTGCCAGCGACCGGGAGGACCGGAGCAGCGCGAGCGCCTCGGCGTGCTCGGCGTCGTCGGTGACCGGGCCGGCGACCAGCTCGCGGAGCCGGGCCTCCGCGGGGTCGTCGCCGGCCAGCGCGAACAGCACCGGCAGGGTGGCGATCCCCTCGCGGAGGTCGGTGCCCGGCGACTTCCCGGAGACGTCGTCGGTGCTGACGATGTCGATCAGGTCGTCGGAGATCTGGAAGGCGACGCCGACCTCCTCGCCGAACTCGGTCAGCGCCGCCACGAGGTCGTCGTCCACGCCGGAGAAGGAGGCCCCGAAACGGGCCGACGTCGCCACCAGCGAGCCGGTCTTGTCGGCGAGCACCTGCAGGTAGTGGGCGATCGCGTCGTCGCCGGGCTGGGCGCCGACGGTCTCCTTGATCTGCCCGGTGACCAGGCGCTCGAAGGTCCGCGCCTGGACCCGCACGGCCTCGGGACCCAGGTCGGCGAGGATGTCCGACGCCCGGGCGAAGAGCAGGTCGCCGGTCAGGATGGCGATGCTGTTGCTCCACCGGCTGTTCGCGCTGGGGGCGCCCCGGCGCACGGCGGCCTCGTCCATGACGTCGTCGTGGTACAGCGTGGCGAGGTGGGTGAGCTCGCAGACCACGGCGCCCTGCGTGACCTCCGCGGCGGACGGATCGCCCAGCTGGGCGGCCAGGAGCGCCAGCATCGGCCGGAACCGCTTGCCGCCGGCGGCCATGAGGTGACCGGCGGCCTCCCGCACGAACGGGTGCTCGCTGCCCACGGCGACGGCCAGCTCGGCCTCCACCCGGGCCAGCCCGTCGGCCAGCGCCTCCCCGAGGTCGCCCTCGGGGAGCCAGGGGCCGATGGTCGACGCCGGGGTGGAGATCCGGTGCCAGACCTCGGTGGGGGTGCCGTCGGCTGCAGCACGGGCTCCGGTCATATCAACCGACGAATCTAGCCGCCTGCTCGGCGAGGTCGAGCACCGCCCCGGGCAGGACGCCGAGCGCGAGGGTCACGGCCGCGGTCACCGCGAGCACGATCGTCGTCGGGAGCCCGGGCACCCCCACCGTCGGGCCGTCGACGACCGGCTCGGAGAAGTACATGAGCACGATGACCCGGAGGTAGAAGAAGGCCGCCACCGCGCTGGCCAGCAGCGCCACCAGCGCCAGCGGCCAGGCGCCCTGCTCGATCGCGGCGCGGAAGACCGCGAACTTGCCGGTGAACCCGGCGGTGAGCGGGATCCCGGCCAGCGCCAGCAGGAAAAGGGTCATGATCGCGGCCGTGACCGGGGAGCGCGCGCCCAGCCCCGCCCACTGCGACAGGTGGCTCGCCTCGCCGTCGCCGTCCCGCACGAGGGTCAGGACGGCGAAGGCGCCGAGCGTGGTGATGCCGTAGGCCAGCAGGTAGAACATCGTGGCGGACAGGCCGGAGCCGCCGCCGTCGGCGCCGAGGCCGATGACGCCGGTGAGCAGGAAGCCTGCGTGCGCCACCGAGGAGTAGGCGAGCATGCGCTTGAGGTCGGTCTGGGTCAGCCCGAGGATCGCGCCCACGACCATGGAGACGATGGCCGCGGCGTAGACCAGCGGCCGCCAGGTCCACTCCACGGGGCCGAACGCGACGTAGAGCAGGCGCAGGATCGCGCCGAAGGCCGCAACCTTGGTGCAGGCCGCCATGAAGGCGGTGACCGGCGTCGGGGCGCCCTGGTAGACGTCGGGCGTCCAGGCGTGGAACGGCGCCACGCTGGCCTTGAAGAGCAGGCCGACGACCAGCAGCGCCAGGCCCAGGACCAGCAGGACACCGCCGCCGTCCACGGTCGCGACGTCCCGGATGTCGCTGAGCCGGACGCTGCCGACCGCGCCGTAGACCAGCGCCAGGCCGTACAGGAAGAAGGCCGAGGCGAAGGCGCCCAGCAGGAAGTACTTGACCGCCGCCTCCTGGGAGAGCAGCCGGCGCCGCCGGGCCATCCCGCTGATCAGGTACAGCGGCAGGCTGAGCACCTCCAGCGCCACGAACATGACCAGCAGGTCGTTCGCCGCGACGAACAGCATCATGCCGCCGAGCGCGAAGGTGGCCAGCGGGTAGACCTCGGTCTGCACCCGGGGCACCGTGGCCAGCTCCCGGTCGCGCGGGCTGCCCGCGGGGACGGCGGCGCTGACGACGAACGCCGACCGCGCCGGGTCGAGCGCGCGCTCGGCGAACAGCAGGACCGACAGCGCACCCAGGCCGGCGATGGTCGCCTGCAGGAAGAGCGCCGGGTCGTCGACCGCCAGCGCGCCACCGGCGGTGACCTCGGGCTCGCGGGCCCAGGCGACGATCAGGACGGCGAGGAGGGCGCCGACGGTGCCGACCAGCGCGAGCGCCACCTGGGCCGCGTGGCGCCGGTCCCGCGGCACGAAGGCCTCCACCAGGATCCCGGCGCACGCCGCGCCGAACACGACCAGCAGCGGGGCCAGCGCGGCCCAGGAGAGGTCGGGTGCCTCGATCATCGGTCGGTCCCTCCGGAGGCGCCCAGGTCACCCAGGGTGGCGACGACGGCCGGTTCGATCAGGTCGATCAGCGGCTGCGGGTACACACCCAGGCCGATGATCAGCGCCACCAGCGGCACGACGACGGCCAGCTCGCGCCGGTCGAGGTCGAGCACCCGCAGGGAGCGGCGCGGGGCGGTCCGCGGGGCGGTCAGCGTGGCGGTGGTTCCCCCACCGACCGCCACCGGTTCGGCGGGGTCCTCCTGCAGCAGCACGCCACGGGGCGGGCCGTGCATGGTGCGCTGGTACATGAGCAGCACGTAGAGCGCCGCCAGGACGATGCCGACCGTCGCCAGCACCGTGAACACCGGCCGCTCGGGGAACGAGCCGATCAGCACGAGGAACTCGCTGACGAAGCTGTTGGTGCCCGGCAGGGCCAGCGACGCGAGCCCGGCCACCAGGAAGGCGCCGGCCAGCAGCGGGGCCTTCGCGGCGACGCCGCCGTAGTCGGCGATCCGGCGGGAGCCCCCACGGGCGATGAGCATGCCGACGACGAGGAACAGCAGCCCGGTCGCCAGGCCGTGGTTGACCATGTAGAGCACCGCGCCGGTGCCGGCCTCGGTGGTGAAGGCGAAGATGCCCAGCGCGATGAAGCCGAAGTGCGAGATCGAGGTGTAGGAGACCAGCCGCTTCATGTCGCTCTGGCCCATCGCCAGCAGCGCCGCGTAGAGGATGCCGACCACCGCCAGGACCAGCACGAACGGGGCGAACTCCCGCGACGCGTCGGGGAACAGCGGCAGGCAGTAGCGCAGGAAGCCGAAGGTGCCGACCTTGTCCAGGACACCGACCAGCAGCACCGCCCCGCCGATCGGGGCCTCGGCACCGGAGTCGGGCAGCCAGGTGTGGAAGGGCACCAGCGGCGCCTTGATGGCGAAGGCGACGAAGAAGCCGAGGAACAGCAACCGCTGGACGTCGGGGTCGATGTCGAGCTGCCGGAGCGCATCGAACGCGAAGGTCCCCTCGCCGAGCGCGCCGCTGCTGACCACGTACAGGCCGATGACCGAGGCGAGCATCACCAGCCCGCCGACCAGGCTGTAGACGAAGAACTTGACCGCCGCGTACTGCCGGCGCGGCCCGCCGAAGCTGCCGATCAGGAAGTACATCGGGACGAGCATCGCCTCGAAGAAGACGTAGAACAGCAGCACGTCGGTGGCGACGAAGACGCCGACCATCATCGCCTCGAGCAGCAGCAGCCAGGCGAAGAAGACCCGCACCGGGCGGCGGCCGCCGTCGGCCTCGTGCCAGGAGGCGGCGACCACCAGGGGCACCAGGACGCCGACGAGCAGCACCATCACCAGGGCGATGCCGTCGACCCCCAGCGCGAACTCCGACCCGAAGTCGGGGATCCAGGAGACCGCCGTCGTCAGCTGGAACCGCGGGCCGCCGGCGTCGAACGCGAGCGTCGTGAGCACGGCCAGCACCAGCACGACCAGGCTGACGGCGAGGGTCACCTGCTTGGCGAGCAGGTCGCGCCCGCGCGGCAGGGCGGCCACCGCCGCGGCGCCGACGGCCGGCACGGCGATCATCGCCAGCAGCCAGGGGAAGTCGCTCACCGCAGCACGTCCTTTCCGGGGCACCGGTCGGCGCTCGAGACCATGTGTTCGCTTCCGCGGGACGGCCCGCTCATCCGGACGTCACCGCCAGCAGCGCGCCCGCGACCACGACGGCGCCGCCGAGCATGCCGAGGGCGTAGCTGCGCACGAAGCCGGTCTGCAGCCGGCCCAGCCGGGACGACGAGCCGCCCAGGCCCGCGGCCAGGCCGTTGACGGCGCCGTCGACGCCGCGGTTGTCGAGCCAGACCAGGGCGCGAGTGAGCCACTGCCCCGGCCGCATGAACAGCGACTCGTTCACCGCGTCGGCGTAGAGGCCGTTGCGGGCCGCGCGGGTGACCGGGGAGACCCGGACCGGCGCGGTCACCGGCACCTCGCGGCGGCCGACGAACAGCCAGGCGACCAGCACGCCGAGCAGCATCACGACCGTCACCACCAGGCCGATGACCGCCGGGGCCACCACGTGGGCGGCCTCCGCCGGCTCGCCGAAGACCGGCTCCAGCCAGCCCGACAGGGGGAACACCGACACCAGCAGGCCACCGGCGGCGACCGAGCCGACGGCGAGCACCACCATCGGCGCGGTCATCACCGGGGGCGCCTCGTGCGGGTGGACGCCCTCCTCCCAGCGGGGCCGGCCGAAGAAGGTCATGAGCATCAGCCGGGTCATGTAGAAGGCGGTGAGCCCCGCGCCCAGCACGGCGACCCCGCCGAGCACCCAGCCCCAGACGTCGTCCCGGTCCAGCGCGGCCTCGATGATCGCGTCCTTGGTGAAGTAGCCGGAGAGGAACGGGAACCCGATGAGCGCGAGGTAGCCCAGCCCGAAGGTGACGAAGGTGACCGGCAGCTTGTTCCACAGGCCGCCGAAGCGCCGCATGTCCACCGAGTCGCGCATCGCGTGCATGACCGAGCCGGCGCCGAGGAACAGCCCGGCCTTGAAGAACCCGTGCGCGAGCAGGTGCGCCAGGCCGGCGACGTAGCCGGCGGGCCCGAGCCCGACGGCCAGGAACATGTAGCCGATCTGGCTGACCGTCGACCAGGCCAGCACCTTCTTGATGTCGTCGTAGGCGCAGCCGGCGACCGCCCCGATCAGCAGGGTGAGCGCGCCGATCGCCAGCACCACCGCCCGCGCGGTGGGCGTCAGGTCGTAGATGGGGGCCGACCGGGCGATGAGGTAGACGCCCGCGGTGACCATCGTGGCCGCGTGGATCAGCGCCGAGACCGGGGTGGGGCCCTCCATGGCGTCGGGCAGCCACGCCTGCAGCGGGAACTGGCCGGACTTGCCGCAGGCACCCAGCAGGAGGAGCAGGCCGATCGCGGTGATCGTCCCGCCCGCCAGGGTGCCCACCGTCCCGAAGACGCCGGCGTAGGAGGTCGTCCCGAGCTGGGCGAACATCACGAAGATCGCCAGGGCCAGGCCGACGTCGCCGACCCGGTTCATGATGAAGGCCTTCTTCGCCGCGGTGGCCGCGGCCGGGCGGGTGTACCAGAAGGCGATGAGCAGGTACGACGCCAGCCCGACGCCCTCCCAGCCCACGTAGAGCGCCACGAAGCTGTTGCCCAGGACCAGCAGCAGCATGGCCGCGACGAAGAGGTTGAGGTAGGCGAAGAACCGGCGGCGTCCGGCGTCGTGCGCCATGTAGCCGATCGAGTAGACGTGGATCAGCGAGCCGACGCCGGTGATCAGCAGGACGAAGACCGCCGACAGGGGGTCGTAGAGCAGCCCCGCGGTGACGTCCAGCCCGCCGGTGGCGATGAAGGTGAACAGCTCCACGTCGACGGCGCGCTCGTCCAGCCCGGCCAGCTGCACCGTGCACAGCACCGCCAGCACGAACGCCGCGCCGACGGTCGCCGTCCCCAGCAGGTGGCCCCAGCGGTCGGTGCGGCGGCCACCCAGCAGCAGCACCGCGGCCCCCAACAGGGGCAGCGCGATCAGCAGCCAGGACCAGCCCAGCAGCCCGTCCGCGGGCAGCGTCTCAGACACAGAAGTCCCCGTCCCGCGCGTCAGTACTTGAGGAGGTTGGCGTCGTCGATCGAGGCGGACCGCCGGGTCCGGTAGATCGACATGATGATCGCGAGCCCGACGACCACCTCGGCGGCCGCGACGACCATGACGAACAGCGCGATGATCTGGCCGTCGACGGTGCCGGTGGACCGGGCGAAGGTGATCAGCGTCAGGTTGACGGCGTTGAGCATCAGCTCCACGCACATGAACACGACGATCGCGTTGCGCCGCACGAGCACGCCGACCGCGCCGATGGTGAACAGGATCGCGGCGAGCACGAGGTAGTGGCTCAGGCTCACCGGTCCCGCCCTCCGGGCACGTCGCTGACGGTGGGATCCATCGACCCGAGGGCGGCGTCGGGTGACCCGAGCTGCTCCCGGCCGGTGGGACGGGGCATCTGATCGATCTCCTGCGCCTCGATGCCGGTGGCGAGCGTGTCCTCGGCGTAGCGGCCGTCGGGCAGCAGCCCGGGCGCGGCCACCGAGTGGGCGCGGGCGTAGACCCCGGGTCCCGGCAGCGTCTGCGGCCGGTCGGTGAGGAAGCGCGCCCGGGAGAGCTCCCGCTGGCCCGTGCGGCTGCCCGGGGTCCGCTCCATCTGGGTGAAGACCAGGGCGCCGACGGCCGCGACGATCAGCAGCCCGCCGGTGACCTCGAACGCCACCAGGTACCGCGAGTACAGCAGGCCGGCGATCGCCTCGACGTTGCCCGACGCAGCGCCGCCCGCCCCGCCCTGCACCGCCTCGAGCCCGGCGACCGGCAGGTCCCGGGTCGCCCGCGCGATGCCGGCCCCCGCGATCGCGGCGAATCCGACGCCGAACAGCGTGGCCGCCACCCGCTGGCCGCGGAGCGTCTCCACGACCGAGTCGGAGGAGTCGCGGCCCACGAGCATGAGCACGAAGAGGAACAGGATCATGATCGCGCCGGTGTAGACGATGATCTGCGCCGCCCCGAGGAACGGCGCCTCCTGGACGACGTAGAAGACACCCAGCGACAGCATCGTCAGGACCAGCCAGAGCGCGGAGTGCACCGCGTTCCGGCTGAACACCATGCCCAGCGCCCCGGCCAGCGCGACGGGGCCGAGGATCCAGAAGACGACGGCCTCGCCGGTGCCGATGACGACGCCGGCGGTGTCCGGGGTCACGGCCGGGGCTCCGGTTCGCGCACGTAGTAGTCCTTCTCGTCGTCGCCGAGCCGCATCGGGTGCGGGGTGGCCTCCATGCCGGGCAGGAGGGGGGCCATCAGCTGTTCCTTGGTGTAGATCAGGTCGCGCCGGTTGTCGTCGGCGAGCTCGAAGTCGTTGCTCATCGTCAGCGACCGCGTGGGGCAGGCCTCGATGCACAGCCCGCAGAAGATGCAGCGCAGGTAGTTGATCTGGTAGACCGCGCCGTACCGCTCACCGGGCGAGTAGCGCTCGTCCTCGGTGTTGTCGCCACCCTCGACGTAGATGGCGTCGGCCGGGCAGGCCCAGGCGCACAGCTCGCAGCCGACGCACTTCTCCAGCCCGTCGGGATGCCGGTTGAGCACGTGGCGGCCGTGGTAGCGCGGCTTGGTCACCTTCGGCTCGTACGGGTACTGCTCGGTGGTCACGGTCCGGAAGATCTGGGCGAAGGTGACCCCGAAACCCTGGACCGCGGCGGGCAGGAGGCTGTCCCGGACGGCGGGCCGGTTGCGCCCGCCCGCCGCGGAGTGCTCCACCTCCCCGCGGGACCGCCGGACCATGTCCTGCTCGCCGGGCTTGCCGTGCGCGGGGGTCTCCCGCTCGTCGCGGTCAGGCATCGCGCTCCTCCTCGACGGTGGCGGTGCCGCGCCGCCCGGTGCTGACGACCGGGGCCGCGTCGGCGGTGGTGGTGGACTGGCGCCGCAGCCGGGGCGACGGCGGCACCTGCAGGTCCATCGGCGGGACGGGGAACCCGCCCTCGGCGCGGCCGGGGCCACCGGCGGGCCGGCGGCGCGCCCCGGCCGGCGGCAGCACCTCCGGTTCGGCCCGGGTCGGGTGGTTGGAGCCGGCCGCGGCCTCGGCGGCGGCGAGCCGGGTGTCCTGCTGCGCGGAGCGGCCGCCGAGCCAGAGCGCGGCGAGCACCAGCAGCGCCGCCGGGACCCCGACGTAGACCGCCACCTCGCCGGTGGAGAGGTCGGTCTCCCGGGAGACGGTGCGCATCGTCGCCACGATCAGGATCCAGACCAGCGCGACCGGGACGAGCACCTTCCACCCGAAGCGCATGAACTGGTCGTAGCGCAGCCGGGGAAGCGTGCCGCGCAGCCAGATGAAGACGAACAGGGCGGCGACGACCTTGAGGAAGAACCACAGCAGCGGCCACCAGCCGGTGTTCGCGCCGTCCCAGATGGAGATCGGCCACGGCGCGCGCCAGCCGCCCAGGAACAGCGTCGCGGCGAGCGCCGAGACGGTGACCATGTTGATGTACTCGGCGAGGAAGAACAGGGCGAACTTCAGCGACGAGTACTCGGTGTGGAACCCGCCGACGAGCTCGCTCTCGGCCTCGGGGAGGTCGAAGGGTGCCCGGTTGGTCTCCCCCACGACGGCGATCGCGTAGAGCACGAAGGACACCGGCAGCAGGACGGCGTACCAGCTGGGACCGGTGAACTCCCAGCCGAAGAAGGAGAGCTGGGTGCCGTCGGCCTGGGCGGCGACGATCTCCGAGGTGGACATCGTGCCGGCGTAGAGGAACACCGCCACGATGGACAGCCCCATCGCGATCTCGTAGCTGATCATCTGCGCCGCGCTGCGCATGCTGCCCAGCAGCGGGTAGGTGGAGCCGGAGGCCCAGCCGCCCAGCACGATCCCGTAGATGCCCATGGCGGACATCGCCAGGATGATCAGCACCCCGATCGGGGCGTCGGTGAGCTGGAGCGGCGTCTGCTCGCCGAAGATGCTCACGACCGGGCCCATCGGGATCACCGAGAAGGCGACGAACGCCGGGACGGTGGCGATCACCGGGGCCAGGAAGTACACCGGCTTGTCGGCCATCGCCGGCATGATGTCTTCCTTGAACGCCAGCTTGAGCCCGTCGGCCAGGCTCTGCAGGTAGCCGCGCGGGCCGACCGTGTTCGGCCCGATCCGCTGCTGCATCCGCGCGACGACCTTGCGCTCGAACACGATCGCGAACAGCGTCATCGCGACCAGCACGGCGAAGACGCCGACGATCTTGATGAGCACGATCCACCAGACGTCGTGCCCGAAGTCCGCCAGCGTCGGCTGGTCGGGCGCGGCCCACAGGTTCATCGCACGACCTCCCCGGCGACGGCCGACGTGCGGGCCAGCCGCACGACCGCGCCGGGCCCGGCGCCCAGCGCGGAACGGATCTCGCTGCCGGGCGAGCGCATCGGCAGCCACACCACCTGGTCGGGCATGGCGGTGACCACCACCGGCAGGCTGATCGAACCGGTGGGCCCGCTGACGGTGAGCCGGTCGCCGTCGGCCAGGCCGAGGCGGGCGGCCGTGCCGGTGCCGATGCGGGCGACCGGGCGGCGGGCGGTGCCGGCGAGCTCGGGCTCGTCGCGCTGCAGGGTGCCGACGTCGAGCAGCTGCCGCCAGGACGCCAGGACCGCCTCGTCGTCCCGGAGCAGCGGGGCGGCCGGCGGGGCGACGTCGGGCCCAGAGGCGGTCACGGCGGACCGGCGGGCCCCCAGCGCGGAGAGCGCGGACCGCGCCACCTCGGGAGCGGGCAGCCGCAGGTCGGCGTCCATCGCGTCGGCCAGGCCGTGCAGGACACGGCCGTCGGGCAGCTGCCCGGAGCCGTGCAGCGTCGCGTCGAAGGACCGCAGCCGGCCCTCCCAGTCCAGGTAGCTGCCCGCCTTCTCCGGTGCGGCCGCGACCGGCAGGACGACGTCGGCGCGCTCGGTGACCGCGCTGGGGAACATCTCCAGGCTGACCACGAAGGCCGCCGCGTCGAGGGCCGCCAGCGCCAGGGCGGGGTCGGGCAGGTCGGCCGGGTCGACGCCGCCGACCAGCAGGCCGGGCAGCCGGCCGCTGCGCGCCGCGGTGAGGATGCCGGTGGTGTCCCGCCCCGGGGCGGCGGGCACGGCGCCGGGGTCGACGCCCCAGACCGCGGCCACCTCGGCGCGGGCGACGTCGTCGTCGACGGTCCGGCCACCGGGGAGCAGGTTCGGCAGCGCCCCGGCCTCGACGGCGCCGCGTTCGCCGGCGCGGCGGGGCACCCAGGCGAGCCGGGCCCCGGTGGCCCGGGAGAGGGCGAGCAGGGCGGAGAACGCGCCGGGAACCTCGGCCAGCCGCTCCCCGGCGAGGACGACGGCGCCCGGCTTCCGCAGCGCCTCCACCGCGGGCCCGCCCCAGGTGCCCTCAGCGAGCGCGAGCAGCGACTGCGCCTCCGCCCCGGGGACCGTGGTGAGCACCGTGGCCTCCAGCTTCGCGGCGGCCCGGGTGGCGAACGGCGCGAGGTCGAAGACCGGCAGCTTGCGGGTGCGCACCGCGCGGCGCAGCCGCAGGAAGAGGATCGGGGACTCCTCCTCCGGCTCGAGGCCGGCCAGGAGGACGGCGGGCGCCTCGCCGACGTCGGCGTAGGTGACCGCACCGGTCACCGGGCCGGTGCCGGCGATCGTGCTCGCCAGGAACTCCAGCTCCTCGGCGGAGTGCGCGCGGGCACGGGCGTCGACGTCGTTGGTGCCCAGCGCCACGCGGGCGAACGTGGCCCACGCGTAGGAGTCCTCGAGGGTGAGCCGGCCGCCGGGCAGCACGCCGACACCGCCCTCGGCGCGGGCCCGGAGCAGGCCGGCGGCGGCCGCGGCCCACGCCTCGGGCCAGGACGCCGGCTGCAGCTCCCCGTCGGCGCCGCGCACCAGCGGGGTGGTCAGCCGGGCGTTGGCGCTGGCGTAGCGGAACGCGTAGCGGCCCTTGTCGCAGGTCCACTCCTCGTTGACCGCCGGGTCGTCGCCGGCCTGGCGGCGGGTGATCTTGCCGCGCCGGTAGTCGGTGCGCATGGCGCAGCCCGAGGCGCAGTGCTCGCAGACGCTGTCCTCGCTGCGCAGGTCGAAGGGCCGGGCACGGAACCGGTACTGGGCGCTGGTCAGCGCCCCCACCGGGCAGATCTGGGTGGTGTTGCCGGAGAAGTAGGACTCGAACGGCTCGTCCTCGTAGATCGCCACCTGCTCCAGCGCGCCGCGCTCGAACAGCTCGATGAACGGGTCGCCGGCGACCTGCTGGGAGAAGCGGGTGCAGCGGGCGCAGAGGACGCAGCGCTCCCGGTCCAGCAGCACCTGGCTGCTGATCGGCAGCGGCTTGGGGTAGGTCCGCTTCTCGTCGACGAACCGGCTCTCGGCGCGGCCGTTGCTCATCGCCTGGTTCTGCAGCGGGCACTCGCCGCCCTTGTCGCAGGTCGGGCAGTCGAGCGGGTGGTTGATCAGCAGCAGCTCCATGGTGCCCTGCTGCGCCTTGTCCGCGACCGGGCTGGTGAGCTGGGTGTGGACCTCCATGCCCTCGGTGACCGGCATGGTGCACGAGGCGACCGGCTTGCGCTGCCCCTCGACCTCGACCAGGCACTGCCGGCAGGCGCCGACCGGCTCGAGCAGCGGGTGGTCGCAGAACCGCGGGATGAAGACACCGACCTGCTCCGCGGCGCGGATGATCAGCGTCCCCTTCGGCACGGCGACCTCGAACCCGTCGATCGTGCAGCGGACGGCGTCCGGCGGGGTGTGCGGGCCGGGGGCGCCCGGCGGCACGGCCGGGGCGGGCGGCGGGTTGGTGGGCGTCAGGGTCATGACGCAGCTCCCACGGGCTCGAGGCGGAGGCTGCGCCCCAGCCGGGCCTGCTCCTCGGGGGGCAGCAGGGCCACGTAGTCGTCCTTGAAGTACTTCAGCGAGCTGGTGATGCAGCTGGTCGCCCCGTCGCCGAGCGCGCAGAACGAGCGGCCCAGGATGTTGTCGCAGGTGTCGATCAGCAGGTCCAGGTCGGCGGCGGTGCCGCGGCCGTGCGCGATCCGCTCCAGGATCTGCACCAGCCAGTAGGTGCCCTCCCGGCAGGGGGTGCACTTGCCGCAGCTCTCGTGCGCGTAGAACTCGGTGAACCGGAGCGTGGCCTCGACGATCGAGTCGGTCTCGTCGAACACCATGAGCGCGGTGGTGCCGAGCATCGAGCCCGCCGCGGCCACGGAGTCGAAGTCCAGCGGGACGTCGAGGTGCTCGGGCGTGAAGTACGGCGTCGACGAGCCGCCCGGCGTCCAGAACTTCAGCTCGTGACCGGGGCGGATGCCGCCGGCCATCTCGAGCAGCTCGCGCATCGTCGTGCCCATGGGGGCCTCGTACTGGCCCGGCCGGACGACGCGGCCCGACAGCGAGTAGATCTTCGGGCCGGGCGACTTCTCCGGGCCGAACGCCTTGAACCAGTCGGCGCCGCCGCGGACGACGAACGGCACGCTGGCGAGCGTCTCGACGTTGTTGATGACCGTCGGGGCCCCGTACAGGCCGGCGACCGCGGGGAACGGCGGCTTGAGCCGGGGCTGGCCGCGGTAGCCCTCGAGCGAGTCGAGCAACGCCGTCTCCTCGCCGCAGATATACGCACCGGCGCCGGCGTGCACGATCAGCTCCAGGTCGTAGCCGGAGCCGAGGATGTCGGTGCCGAGGTAGCCGGCGGCGTAGGCCTCACCCACGGCGTTGAGCAGCCGCCGGTGCGCGTGCACCGCCTCGCCGCGGACGTAGATGACGGCCAGCTTCGACCGGATGGCGTAGGAGGAGATGATCACGCCCTCGATCAGCGAGTGCGGGTCGGCCATCATCAGCGGCAGGTCCTTGCAGGTGCCCGGCTCGCCCTCGTCGGCGTTGACCACGAGGTACTTGGGCATCGCCGCGGGCCCGGTGGGCTCCTCCCCCGGCTTGGGCTGGGGGATGAAGCTCCACTTCATGCCGGTGGGGAAGCCGGCGCCGCCGCGGCCGCGCAGACCGGAGTCCTTGACCAGGGTGACCAGCTCGTCGGGCTGCATGGACAGCGCGGTGCGGAGTGCGGAGTAGCCGTCGAGCCGCTCGTAGGTGGCGAGCCGCCAGGACTGCTCGGCGCCCCAGCGGCTGGTGAGGACAGGGGTGAGGGGCACGGTTCATCGCCTCCGCTTCGGGCCGCGGCCCTCGATGGTCCGGGTCGGGCCGCCGGGCCCCTGGGTGTCCGGGGGTGGGGTGGCGGGGCTCTGACCACTCGTGCCGGGCTCCTGCCCGGCCGGGGTGTCGGTGCCCTCGCGGCCGTCGGGCAGCCGCCGGCCGGCCGGTTCGGGGGCGTCGGGGTGCGAGCCCGCGGCGCCGGCCTTCTCGGCCGGGGTGTCGGCGGCGGCCACCCGCGCGTCCGCCGCCTCCTTGCCCGGGGTCTCCCCCGTGCTCCCCGACGGGCGCACGGTCTCCCGCGGCTCGCCGACGTCGGCCGGCTCGGGCTCCGGGCCGCGCATCGGCGGCGCGGCCTCCCCGCGTTCGGCGGCCAGCCGCAGCCCGCGCAGGGTGGGCTCGTAGTTCCCCGGCGCGTCGACGGCGGCGGCAGCGGCCGCCGCGTCCGGGTGCTGGGAGAAGCCCGCCAGCTGGCGGGAGACGCCGCGGAAGTCGGTGAGCGGCGCGCCGCGGGTCGGCAGCGGCTTCTCCCCCCGGCGCAGCGCCGCGACCAGCTCGCGGGCGCTGTCGACGTCCTGCTGGTCGTAGAACTCGTAGTCCACGGTGACCACGGGCGCGTAGTCGCAGGCGGCGAGGCACTCGGCGTGCTCGAGGGTGATCGAGCCGTCGGCGGCGGTCTCGTCGTGGTGCACGCCGAGGTCGGCCGACAGCGCGTCCATGATCCGCTGCCCGCCCAGCACGGCGCAGAGCGTGTTGGTGCAGACGCTGACCAGGTGCCGGCCGGTGGGGCGGCGCTTGTACATCGTGTAGAAGGTCGCGACCGCCCCGACCTCGGCCTTGGTCAGCCCCAGCTCCTCGGCGCACAGCGCGACGCCCTCGGGGGTGACGTAGCCCTGGTAGCTCTGCACCAGGTGCAGCATCGGCAGCAGCGCCGAGCGGGCCACCGGGTAGCGGGCGATGATCTCGCGCGCCTCGAGCCGGGCCTGCTCGGGCAGCGGCGGGGTCTCGGCGAGGGACGCGACGTCGACCGGGCTGGAGTCCAGCCCGGTGACCGCCGTGCCCTCGGGACTGCCTGGCAGTGCACTCATCGGTCGACGCCCCCCATCACCGGGTCGATCGAGGCGATCGCGGCGATGACGTCGGCGATCATGCCGCCCTCGCTCATCGCCGCCGTGGCCTGCAGGTTCACGAAACTGGGGTCGCGCACGTGGACGCGCCACGGGCGGGTGCTGCCGTCGCTGACCACGTGGTAGCCGAGCTCGCCGCGGGGGGACTCGAGGGGCACGTATACCTGCCCCGCCGGCACCCGGAAGCCCTCGGTGACCAGCTTGAAGTGGTGGATCAGGGCCTCCATCGACTGACCCATGATGTGCCGCACGTGGTCCAGCGAGTTGCCCATGCCGTCGGGCCCCAGGGAGAGCTGGGCGGGCCAGGCGATCTTCTTGTCCTCGACCATCACCGGGCCGGGCTCCAGCCGGTCCAGCGCCTGGGCGATGAGCTTCAGCGACTCGTTCACCTCGGCCATGCGCACCAGGTAGCGGCCCCAGGCGTCGCAGGTGTCGGCGGTGGGGACCTCGAAGTCGTAGGTCTCGTAGCCCAGGTAGGGCTCCACCTTGCGCAGGTCCCAGGCCAGCCC
The DNA here is from genome assembly GCF_054051175.1 of Blastococcus sp. SYSU DS0753. NCBI lineage: Bacteria > Bacillati > Actinomycetota > Actinomycetes > Geodermatophilales > Geodermatophilaceae > Blastococcus > Blastococcus sp. SYSU DS0753. The sequence continues at coordinate 98,320 of NZ_JBJHAT010000003.1, forward strand.
GGTGGCGCGCAGGACCGGTCCGGTGACGCCGAGGGCGACGCAGCCGGTGAGGTCGAGGTACCCGGCGTCCTTGAGCCGCGCCTGCCAGATCGGCTGGCCGGTGAGCAGCCGGTGGAAGTCCGCGACCCGCTTCGGGAAGACCTCCAGGAACTCCCGGATGTGCTCGACCGCCCCCTCGGGCAGGTCCTGGGCCAGACCGCCGGGGCGGATGTAGGCGTGGTTCATCCGCAGCCCGGTGATCTCCTCGAGCAGGTCCAGGACCATCTCGCGCTCGCGGAAGCCGTTGGTCATGCCCGTGAGGGCACCCATCTCCATGCCGAAGGTGGCCAGCGCCACCAGGTGGGAGGCGATCCGGTTCAGCTCCATCACCAGCACCCGGATCGTGGCCGCGCGCTGCGGGATCTCGACGCCGAGCAGCTTCTCGACGGCCATGCAGTAGCCGGCCTCGTTGAACAGCGGGGCCAGGTAGTCCATGCGGGTCACGAACGTCGTGCCCTGCACCCAGTTGCGGTACTCGGTGTTCTTCTCGATACCGGTGTGCAGGTAGCCGATCACCACGCGCGCCTTGGTGACCGTCTCGCCCTCCAGGTCGAGGACCAGGCGGAGCACGCCGTGGGTGGACGGGTGCTGCGGGCCCATGTTGACGACGAGGCGCTCCTCGCCGTGCGGGTCGGCCCCGAGGGTGACGTCCCAGTCCCCGCCGGTGACGGTGTAGACCCGCCCCTCGGTGGTCTCCCGCGAGCCGGCGTAGGGGTCGGCCGGGTTGTAGGTGGTGCTCATCGGTAGACCCCCGTCACCGGTAGGCCCGCCGCGTGTCCGGCGGCGGGATCGTCGCGTCGTGGTACTCCACCGGGATCCCGCCGAGCGGGTAGTCCTTGCGCTGGGGGTGGCCGTCCCAGTCGTCGGGCATGAGGATCCGGGTCAGCGCCGGGTGGCCGTCGAAGACGACGCCGAACATGTCGAACGTCTCCCGCTCGTGCCAGTCCGCCGTCGGGTAGACGCCGGTCACCGACGGGACGTGCGGGTCCTCCGCGGTGACCGCCACCTCCAGCCGGATGCGGCGCCGGTAGGTCATCGAGGTCAGGTGGTAGACGACGTGCAGCCGGGGCCGGCCGGGCGTCACCTCGGGGCCGCCGCTGTCGAGGTAGTCGACGCCGGAGAGGCTGCTGCACAGCTCGAAGCGCAGGGCCTCGTCGTCCCGCAGCGCCTGCACCAGGGTCAGCAGGTGCTCCCGGGCGACGAAGTAGGTGATCTCGCCCCGGTCGACCAGCACGCGCTGCACCGCGGCGGCGTAGGCGGCCTCCCCCACGGCCTCGATCAACGCGTCGGTGACCTCGTCGAAGTACCCGCCGTAGGGCCGGTCGGTGGAGTGCAGCGCGACCGCGCCGCCGGGCTCCACCCGCACCAGGCCACCGAACCCCGAGGTGTCACCGCTGCCGCTGACCCCGAAGGCGCCCTTCCGGAAACCGCCGGACGGCGCGGTGCTGTCGTCGTAGCCGGCCTCCTCGCGACCGGGGACGACGTTCGAGCCGCCGTCGTTGCTCATCGCCGGCCACCCCGCTCGTCCGGGAGCAGGACGGCGTTGCCGCCGCGCCGCTCGATCCCGAACTGCCCGGTGCGCCCCTCGGCGGCCGCCTGCTCGTAGGCGCGGCGGGCCTCCTTGTCGACGCGGACGGTCGACGGCATCTCGACCAGCAGGTCCTTGGCCGTGCCGTCCTCGCGGGCCTGCTGCTGCTGGCGGGCCCGCTTCTCCCCCAGCGGCTCGTGCTGGATCTTGTGGTGCAGCTTGAGGATGGCGTCCATCAGCATCTCCGGCCGCGGCGGGCAGCCGGGCAGGTACATGTCCACGGGGACGACGTGGTCGACGCCCTGGACGATCGCGTAGTTGTTGAACATGCCGCCGGAGCTGGCGCAGACGCCCATCGCCAGCACCCAGCGGGGCTCGGGCATCTGGTCGTAGATCTGCCGCAGGACCGGCGCCATCTTCTGGCTCACCCGGCCGGCCACGATCATCAGGTCCGCCTGCCGCGGCGAGGCCCGGAAGACCTCCATGCCGAAACGGGCGAGGTCGTACCGGCCCGCACCGGAGGCCATCATCTCGATGGCGCAGCAGGCCAGGCCGAAGGTCGCCGGCCACAGCGACGACTTGCGGGTCCAGTTGACCAGCTTCTCCACGCTGGTCAGCAGGACGCCGCTCGGCAGCTTCTCCTCGAGTCCCATGTCAGTCCCCTGTCAGTCCCACTCGAGTCCGCCGCGCCGCCACTCGTAGGCGAAGGCGAGGAAGACGGTGCCGAGGAACACGGCCATCGCGGCCAGCCCCCACACCCCCAGCGCGTCGTTGGCGACGGCCCACGGGTAGAGGAAGACGATCTCGATGTCGAAGACGATGAAGAGCATCGCGGTCAGGTAGTACTTCACCGGGAAGCGGCCGCCGGTGAGCGGCTGGTCGACCGGCTCGATGCCGCACTCGTAGGCGGCCAGCTTGGCCCGGTTGTGGCGGCGCGGCCCGACGAACGGCGCGACGACGACCGAGAACAGCGCGAACGCCGCGGCCAGCACGAACAGGCCGACGAGCGGGGCGTAGGTCGAGAGCATCAGCTGCACCCTAGGGTGATGTCGGTCACGGCCTGGTCATGGTCGGGATACGGAGTGTCGTGCCGGCCGGTCGTCATGGCAGCTCCCTCACGTCGCCGGGGTGAGTCGCAGGAGCACGGCCAGCGCGCGGTCGATCGCGTCGCCGTCGCGGCCGTCGGTCAGGTTGCCCATCACCCGCAGCGCGGCGTCGGTGAGCGCGGGGCGGCGCAGCCCCCGGGCCATGGCGAGCCGGACCACTGCTGGCCGGGCCAGCAGCGCCAGGAAGCCCAGGCCGAGCCGGTGGAGGCGGCCCAGCTCGGCGCGCAGCCGGCCGGGGTACCGCCGCAGGACCGCCTCCCGCGCCGTCCCGGTTGCAGGGGTTCACCGTGCCGGCGGCGTCCCCGGCAAGCAGCAGCAGCCCCCGGGTGTACGCCGGACCCCGGCTCAGCGGCGTCAGCCCGTCACCGCAGACCTTCTCCCGCGGGAAGTCGGCCTTCTCCAGCAGCGCGACATCCAGGCCCGCGCGGACGAGGTGCCAGGCCGCGCTGGAGCCGGCCGGCCCGGCACCGACGACCACGACGTCGGCGGCGTGCGCCGCTGCGGTCCGCGTCATGCCACCCCTCCGGTCCGTCGTCGAGCCCGGTGCAGCTTGTGAAAGAGTTCACAAACCGCTCGGTCCCGAGTCTAGGCCGCGATGTGATCTAGCCGACAGACCCCCCCTCGGCGCAGGGCCCCGGCGACCTCAGCGCGGCCCCGCACCGGGCGGCCGGTCCGGGCATCAGGAAGGCGCAGGCAACCAGGTGCTCAGCCAGGCCGCGGAGCGGTCGATCACCTGCTCGAGCGCGCCGGGCTCGGGGAACAGGTGCGTGGCGCCGGGGATGATCGCGACCTCGTGGTCGACGGTGAGCCGGGCGGCGGCCTGCCGGTTGAGCTCGACGACCTGGGCGTCCGCGCCCCCGACGACCAGCAGCACGGGCGCCCGCACCTGGTCGAGCGCGCTGCCGGCCAGATCGGGACGGCCACCGCGGGAGATCACCGCCCGGACCCTCTCCGGTCGCTCGGCGGCGGTGATCAGGGCGGCCGCCGCACCGGTGCTGGCACCGAAGGTGGCGACCGGCAGGGTCGCGAGGCCGGGCCGGCCGAGCAGCCAGTCGACGGCGCCGGTGAGCCGCCCGGCCAGCAGCGGGATGTCGAACCGGTGCTCGCGCGTGCGCGCGTCGACCTCCTCCTCGGCGAGGGTCAGCAGGTCCAGCAGCACGGTGGCGTACCCGGCGGCGTGCAGCCCCTCGGCGACCTGCTGGTTGCGCGGGCTTCGCCGGCTGCTCCCGCTGCCGTGGGCGAAGACCACCACACCGCGCGGATCGGCGGGGCCGACGAGGTCGGCGCGCAACGCCGCCCCGGGCACGTCGACGACGACGTCCTCCTGGAAGCCGGGCGCGCCCTCGTCAGCCGGCACCGTCGCGCTCCTCCGGCTCACCGGGGCGGGCCTGCGCGAGGGCCGCGCGCACCTCGTCGTCCTCGGTCGGTCGGAAGTCGGCGTAGCCCTGGCCGACGGCGGAGAAGTCCGCGGGGGCCCAGAGGCAGAGCAGTTCGTCGACGTCCGGTGTGATCTGCCGGCAGGCGTTCGGCGAGGCCACGGGGACGGCGACGGTCAGGTGCGCGGGGTCCTGGCGGCGGACGGCGGCGACCGCGGCGCGCATGGTCGAGCCGGTGGCCAACCCGTCGTCGACCAGGACGACGCGGCGGCCGGTCAGGACCGGCGGCGGGCGGTCGCCGCGATAGGCCTCGGTGCGCCGGCGCAGCTCGGACACCTCCTGGGTGCGGACGTCCTCGAAGGTGGCCGCGTCCACCCCGGCGCGGTCGATGACGCTCTCCTGCCGGACGGTCTCGATCTCGTCCCCCACGGCCGCGATCGCGCCCATGGCGAGCTCCGGCTGCCAGGGCAGGCCGACCTTGCGGACGACGACGATGTCGAGCGCTGCGTCGAGGGCGGCGGCCACCTCCGCCCCCACGACGACCCCGCCCCGCGGCAGGCCGAGTACGACCACGTCGCCGTGCCCGGGGGTGACCAGGTCGTCGTCGACCAGCCGCGCGGCGAGCGCCCGGCCCGCCTCCCGGCGATCTGCGAAAGGTCTCCGGTCTCCAGCCATGTGGTCCGGCTACCCGGCCCGCCGGGCGGCTAACGGCCGGAGCGGCTGGGAAGGGGGCGCGCGGGGTCGTCGGGCACCGGCGCTCGTCCCGCCGAGGCCGTCCCGCCGCTGCACCCCCGGAGGCCCTCAGGGCTTGCGGGCACGGTGCAGCGCGACGATCCCCCCGGTGAGGTTCTGCCAGGCGACGTCGGCCCAGCCGGCGTCCTGCAGCCGGCCGGCGAGCGCCGCCTGGTCGGGCCAGGCGCGGATCGACTCGGCCAGGTAGACGTAGGCCTCGGGGTTGCTGCTCACCGCCCGGGCGATGCGGGGCAGCGCCTTCATCAGGTACTCGGTGTAGACGGTGCGGAACGGCGACCAGGTGGGGCTGGAGAACTCGCAGACCACCAGCGTCCCGCCGGGCTTGGTCACCCGGGCGAACTCCCGCAGCGCGGCGTCGGGGTCGGCCACGTTGCGCAGGCCGAAGGAGATGACCACGCCGTCCACGCTCTCGGCGGCCAGCGGCAGCGCCATCGCGTCACCGGCCACCTTGGGCACCGGTCGCGCGGCCCCGGCGCGCAGCATGCCCTGGGAGAAGTCGCAGGCGATCGCCGTCACTCCGCCGGCGGCGAGCTCGACGGTGGAGACCGCCGTCCCGGCCGCGACGTCCAGCACCGTCTGGCCCGGCCGGGCCCCCAGCGCCTCGCGGGTGGCCCGTCGCCAGGAGGCGTCCAGCCCCGCGGAGAGGACGGTGTTGGTGACGTCGTAGCGCTGCGCGACCCGGTCGAACATCGCCGCGACCTCGGCCGGTCGCTTGTCCAGCCCGGCCCGCAGGCCGGCGGTGTGCGGGTTCTCTCGCCGGTCTGCCACGGCATCGACGCTACAAGGCCTCCTACTCTGATCACGTGACTGCCGCCGCCCTGACCTCCCCGGCGGCGGCGTCGCGCACCGTCACCACGGTCCGCTCCGACGCGGCCGGCGAACTGCTCGACCTGCTCCCGGTCCGCGGCGGCCTCTCCTGGGTGCGCCACGGTGAGGGCCTGGTCGGCTGGGGCGAGGCGGCGCGGCTGGAGGTCTCGGGCCCGCGCGCGCTGGCCGAGGCCGCCGAGTGGTGGGACCGGTTCACCGCCGGCCTCGACGTCGCCGACGAGCTGCGCGTCCCCGGCTCGGGCCCGGTGCTGTTCGCGAGCATCGCCTTCGACCCGGTCGCGGGGACGTCGGTCTTCGTCGTCCCCGAGGTCGTCGTCGGGCGGCGGGACGGCGTCGGCTGGATCACCGCCGTCGGGGCCGCACCGGAGCTGCCGGACCCGACCCCTGCCGACGACGGCCCGGCGCCCCGGCTGCGCTACGCCGACGGGGCGCTGGACCCCGCGAGCTGGTGCGCCGCGGTGGCCGCCGCCGTCACCCGCATCGACGCCGGCGAGCTGGAGAAGGTCGTGCTCGCCCGCGACCTGCTCGTCTCCTCCGACGTCCCGCTCGACCCCCGGCGAATGCTGCGCCGGCTGGCCGCCCGGTTCCCGGGGTGCTGGACCTTCGCCGTCGACGGCCTGCTGGGCGCCACGCCGGAGCTGCTGCTGCGCCGCACCGGCCGGCGGCTCTCCTCGCGCGTGCTGGCCGGGACCGCGCCGCGCGGGGCCGGCGCCGAGGACGAGCGGCTGGCCGCGGCCCTGATGGACTCGGGGAAGGACCGCGCGGAGCACGGCCTCGCCGTCGACTCCCTGGTGCGGGCACTGCAGCCGTACTGCCACGAGTTGACGGCACCGCCGGAGCCGGAGCTGCTCACGCTGGCCAACGTGCGGCACCTGGCCACAGACGTCGTCGGCACCCAGCGCGGCTCGGCCGGGCTGCTGGAGCTGGTCGGCGCGGTGCACCCGACGGCGGCCGTCTGCGGCACCCCCACGCCGGACGCCGCCGCGCTCATCGGCGAGCTCGAGGGCATGGACCGCGGCCGGTACGCCGGACCGGTCGGCTGGCTGGACTCGACCGGCGACGGCGAGTTCGGCCTCGCGCTGCGCTGCGCCGAGCTGGTCGGCGACGACGGCGCGCGGCTGTTCGCCGGCTGCGGCATCGTCGCCGGCTCCGACCCGGCCGCGGAGCTGGCCGAGACCCAGTCGAAGTTCGCCGCGTTCCAGGCCGCGCTCGAGGGCTGAGCCGCGCGCTCTGGGGGTGCTGCACACGCTCTGGGCGGCGTGCAGGACTCCTCCAGCAGGAGGAGCACCCCCAGAGCGGCGCGGGCTACTCCCCCAGCGCCGCCGCAGCGGCCCGCCGCAGGTCCTGGGCCAGCGCCGCCTCGGTGCGCTGGTCGGTGCCGACAACAACGACCTGCGGACCCCCCAGGCCGAGCACCGCCGTGAGCTCCGCCGGCGTGGACACCCGTGTCGCCGGCCAGCCCAGCGACTCCGCCACCGCCACCAGGTCGCGCCCGTGCGGGGTGCCGAAGACCCGCCGGTAGTCCGCGGCGAACCGGTCCTGCCCCGGCTCCAGCTGGGCGAAGATGCCGCCGCCGTCGTTGTCCGGCACGACGACCGTCAGGTCCGGGCGGCGCTCGCCCTCGCCGAGCAGCAGCCCGGTCAGGTCGTGGAGGAACGTCAGGTCGCCCATCAGCGCGTACGCGGGACCGGCGTGGACGAGCGCCGCACCCACGGCGGTCGAGATCGTCCCGTCGATGCCCGCGACCCCGCGGTTGGCCAGCACCGTCACGTCGTCCCGGGGCACGGCCAGCCGGTCGACGTCGCGCACCGGCGTGGACGACCCGAGCACCAGCAGCGCGCCCGCGGGCAGGGCGGCGACGACGTCGCGGGCCAGCCGGGCGGCGGTCAGCGCCGGGGCGCCGTCGAGCACCGCGTCGACGGCGGCGCCGACCCGGGCCGCGGCGGCGTGCCAGGCGGCCGCCCAGTCGGCGTCGACCGGGTCGTCGGGATCGGCGCCGGCGAACAGCCGGGCCACGTGGCTGCTCGACCGGCCGGCGTCGGCCCACCGCGGCGAGGCGCTCACCGTCTCGACGGTGACGGCGGGGTCGGCCAGCAGGGCGCCGACCGGGCGGGAGAGCGTCGGCCGCCCCACCACCAGCACCCGCTCGGGCCGGTGCGCGGCCAGCCAGCCGGGCGCACCGAGCGCCAGCACGCCACCGCGCACGCTCCCCGGGCGCCCCCAGAGCCCGCTGCTCGGCTCGGCGACGACGGGCCACGCGGAGCCCTCGGCGAGGCCCGGGGCGCCGTGCAGAGGCCCGTCACCGGCGATCACCAGCGTCCGCCGGGGCAGCCGGCGGGCCCGCGCCGCCCAGCCGGCCGACGGCTCGGCCACCGTCCACGGCGCACCCCCCGGCCGGCCGGCCCACGGGGCCGCGAGTTCGGCCGGGAGTTCCTCGTCGGGCAGCAGCGGCTCGCGCAGCGCGAGGTTCAGCTGCACCGGACCGGCGTCGGCCGACAGCGTGCCGGCGGCGACGGTGAGCGCCTTGGCCACCACGGACCGCCAGTAGCGGTTCTGCTCGGCCTCCCGGCCGGCCTCGGGGACGCCGACGTCGGCCGCCCAGCGCACCGCCGCCCCGTACAGGCCGGCCTGCTCGATCGTCTGGTTGGCGCCGGTGGCCCGCAGCTCCGGCGGGCGGTCGGCGGTCAGCGCCAGCAGCGGCACCCCGCTCGCGTCGGCCTCCAGCACCGCGGCGTGCAGGTGTGCGGTCGCCGTCCCGGACGTGGTGAGCACCGGCACCGGGCGGCCGGAGCCCTTGGCCAGGCCGAGGGCGAGGAACGCCGCCGTCCGCTCGTCGAGGCGCACGTGCATCCGCAGCCGGCCGTCCCTTTCGGCCGCCGCGAGGGCCAGGGCCACCGGCGCCGACCGCGAGCCGGGCGCCAGCACGGCGTCGGTGACGCCGCCGCGCACCAACTCGTCGACCAGCACGCGGGCGAAGGCGGTGGCGGGGTTCACGCGGCGAGCACCTCGTCGATCCGGGCCCGCCAGCGGGCGGCGGTGCCCTCGCCGCCCGCCACGACGGCGCGCCGGTCCGGCTCGGGCCGGGCCACCGGCAGCGCGCCGTCCACGGGCAGCAGCGGGGACGAGCAGACGTCTCCGGTGAAGAGCGCGACGGTCGCCAGGCCGCAGGCGAAGGGCAGCTCCGGCAGCGTGGCGGCGAGCGCCACCCCGGCGGCGATGCCGACCGAGGACTCCAGCGCCGAGGAGACGACGCAGGGCAGGCCGTGGGTCTCCGCGACGCGCAGCGCCGCCCGCACACCGCCCAGCGGCTGCACCTTCAGGACGACGACGTCGCCGGCCTCGCGCAGGTCGACCGCCAGCGGGTCGGCCGCCCGGCGCACGCCCTCGTCCACGGCGACGCGCACGTCGATCCGCCGGCGCAGCGCGGCCAGCTCGGCGAGGGTGGCGCACGGCTGCTCGACGTACTCCAGCCCGACGGCGGCGTCGAGCTCGCGGATCCGCCGCACGGCGGTGTCGACGTCCCAGGCGGCGTTCGCGTCCACCCGGATCGCGCCACCGGGACCGAGCGCGTCGCGCACGGCCTCGACGCGGGCGCGGTCGTCGGCGGCGGTCTGCCCCGGCTCGGCGACCTTCACCTTGGCGGTGCGGCAGCCGGACGCCGCCGCGATCGCGTGCGCCCGCTGCGCGCCGACCGCCGGCACGGTCACGTTCACCGGCACCGACGCGCGCACCGGCGCGGGGAAGCCCTCGACCGCGGCCTCCACCGCGGCGGCCCACCAGCGGCGGCTCTCGGTGGCGTCGTAGTCCCAGAACGGGGAGAACTCGCCCCAGCCGGCCGGGCCGCGCAGCAGCACGCCGTCGCGCACGTCGATGCCCCGGAAGCGGCTGCGCAGCGGCACCTCGTAGACGGCCAGCTCGGTGATCTCCGCCGGGAGCGCGGGCGCGGCGGCGGCGGTCATGGCGATCAGCCTAGGAGAAGGACCCCCTGCCCCCACCACTCGCAGGCTCGTGGCGGGCCCCTGCAGGGGGCCGCATAGGCTCGTCCCTCGTGGCTCGGCACCTCACCCTCGTGCCCGCGGCCGAGCTCTCCGACGACGACGTCCGCGCGGCGCTGGACGGCGAGCGCCCGCTGGCCGTGCTGCCCGCCGGTCCCCCGGCCGTCGTCGACGCCGCCCGCGCCGCGCTCCGCCCCGACGAGCCGCTCGAGCCGGGCACCGACCTCGTCGTCGTGACCTCCGGCTCCACCGGGAACGGTCGCGGGGTGCTGCTGTCGGCCGCCGCGCTGCGGGCGTCCGCGGCCGCGACCCTCGACCGGCTCGGCGGCCCGGGCAGCTGGCTGCTCAGCCTGCCCGTGTCGGCGATCGCCGGGCTGCAGGTCCTCTGTCGCGGCCTGCTCGGCGGGCGCAGCGCCACCCGCCTCGGTGCCGGGGAGCCGCTGACCGACGCCGTCGCCCGCATGCCGGCCAGCGACCGCCGGTACACCTCCCTCGTCCCCACCCAGCTGCGCCGCGCGCTGGACGCCGAACCGGATGCGCTGCGCGCCTTCGACGCGGTGCTCGTGGGCGGCGCGGCCACCGACCCGACCCTGCTGGCCCGCGCCCGGGCCGCGGGCGTCGCCGTCGTGACCACCTACGGGATGACCGAGACCGCCGGTGGCTGCGTCTACGACGGCCTGCCGCTGGCCGGCGTGACCGTGCGGGTGACCGACGGGATCGAGCTGGCCGGCCCGGTGCTGGCGCACGGCTACCGCGGTGATCCGCAGGCGACCGCGGCCGCGTTCGCGGACGGCTGGTTCCGCACCCGGGACGCGGGCACGCTCGGCCCCGACGGCCGCCTCACCGTGCACGGCCGGCTGGACGAGGTCGTCATCTCCGGCGGCGTCAACGTGCCGCCCGCAGCGGTGGAGGCCGCGCTGCGCGAGCACCCCGCCGTCGCCGACGCCGTCGTCTTCGGCCGACCCGACCCGGAGTGGGGTCAGCGGGTCGTCGCCGCCGTCGTCCCGGCGCCCGGCGGCGCACCGACCCTGGCCGAGCTGCGACCGTGGGTGACCGAGCGGCTGGGCGCCCCCGCCGCGCCCCGGGAGCTACGGCTCATCGCCTCGATCCCCACCCTGCACACGGGCAAGCCCGACCGCCGCGCCGTCGCGGCCCGCACCCCGGAGGTCTGATGGCCACCCCTGCCCAGTGGCTGGCCGGCGCCCGCCCCCGCACCCTGCCGGCGGCGGTCTCGCCGGTGCTGGTCGGCACCGGTGCCGCGGTCGCGCTCGACGGCTTCCGGCTCGGCCCCGCGCTGCTCGCGCTGGTCGTGGCCCTCGCGCTGCAGGTGGGGGTCAACTACGCCAACGACTACTCCGACGGCCGGCGCGGCACCGACGCCGAGCGGGTCGGTCCGATGCGGCTGGTCGGTTCCGGCGCAGCTCCATCCGGGGAGGTGCTCGGGGCGGCGCTGGCCTCCTTCGCGGTCGCCGGGGTCGCCGGGCTGGCCCTGGCGGCGCTGTCGAGCTGGTGGCTGGTCGCGGTGGGGGCGGTCTGCATCGCCGCGGCCTGGACCTACACCGGCGGCCCGCTGCCCTACGGCTACCGGGCGCTGGGCGAGGTCTTCGTCTTCGTCTTCTTCGGCCCGGTCGCCGTCGTCGGCACCACGTACGTGCAGACCCGCACCCTGCCCGGCCTGGCGTTCGCCGTCTCCGTACCCATCGGCCTGCTGATCGTGGCGATCCTCGTGGTGAACAACCTGCGCGACATCGAGGGCGACGCCCGGGTGGGCAAGCGCACGCTCGCCGTCCTGCTCGGCGACCGGGGCACCCGAGTGCTCTACGCCGCGCTGCTGGTCGTGCCGTTCGCCGCCGTCGCCGCGGTGGGGCTCGCGCGGCCGTGGGCGCTGCTGGCCCTGGCCGCCGCGCCGCTCGCGCTCGCCCCGGTGCGGACCGTGCTGGGAGGCGGCCGCGGGCCGGCGCTCATCGGGGCCCTGGCCTCGACCGGGCTGCTGACCCTGGTCACCGGCGTGCTGCTCGGCGCGGGCCTCGCCCTCTCCTGAGCGCTGCTACTGCGGAGCGTCCCCGCTGAGCCGAGCGCGCAGGTCCTCCTTGGCCGTGCGCCGCGCGATGCTGCGCGCCGCCAGCGCCTCGGTGAGCCGGTCGCGGGAGGGCCGCAGCAGCACGTAGGAGACCGGCATCGACAGCAGCAGCCCGAACAGCAGGCCGGGGAAGCTGCCCAGCCCGGCCCACCAGAGGACCAGGACGAGCGCCGCGGCGATCGCGAAGCGGCCGACCGTGTAGATCACCAGCCACGGCAGGACCTTCGGCGGCGTCGCGGCGCCACCGGCCGGGCTCACCGGTGCACCGGCGGCGCTCGGGTTGTTCTCAGCCATGACGGCCCTCCCACTTGGTCGAGAGAACGACCGTCGTCCTCGTGCGTGCGACCCCTCTGATCCGGTTCAACGCGTCGATGGCCGCCTCGAGTGCCGGGATGTCGGTCACGCGCACCTTCAGCACGTACCCCTCGCTGCCGGCGACCCGCCAGCAGTCCTCCACCTCGGGGATCTCCCGCAGGCCCGCCTCGACGCCGGTGTCGTCGACCGCGTCGCTCTCGATGACGCTGACCAGCGCGGTGACGTGCAGGCCCACCGCCGCCGGGTCGACGACGGCGCGGTACCCGGTGATCACCCCGGCCGCCTCCAGCTTGCCCACCCGCTCGTGCACGGCGGGCGAGGAGAGCCCCACCTGCCGCGCGAGCTCGGCGTAGCTGGCCCGGCCGTTGGCGCGCAGCAGCTCGATCAGCTGCTGGTCCACGGCGTCGATGGTGGTTCTCCGTCCTGCCCGGGTATGGGATCTGCGTTGCGCGGCACCGAGTATCGCCGCCGACGTACGCTGGCGGTCGACGAGGGGGTGGGCCCGTGGTGTTCCTGGTGGTTCTCGTGATGGCGGTCGTGGTCGTCGCACTGGTGGTGCGCGCCGCGGCGAACGCAGGCCCCGAGGGGAGCGCGCGCCCGGAGCGCCGGCCGCAGCGGCCCCGGGGACCGGTCCGATTCGTGGCCCCCGATGACGACCCGGAGTTCCTCCGGGAGCTCGAGCGCCGCGCGCGCCGGGACGACGGCTCCCCCACGTAACGCCGTCCGGGCCCTTCCCGGGGCCTGAGCCGAGCGTGCGAGCGGCCCTCTCAGGCGGCCGGGGTCGTCCCGAAGAAGCGGCGCCAGCCGCGCCGCGGGCCCGCCTCAGACGTGCCCGCGTCCGGCGCCGAGCCGTCGGCGTCCCCCGGCCAGCCGAGACCGCCGCCGCCCTGGCGGGTGGGGCCGCCCGGCCAGCCCAGGTCGCCCTCCTCCGCCGCGCCCCGCGGGCTCCCGCGGTGCGCGCCCGGACCGTCGGCCTCCCGGCCGGCGAGCGCGGCCGCGACGAGCGGGTGCGACGCCTCCCCGTCGGCCGCCGCGTGCCTACCCACGCCGCACCTCCCGGCGGGCCCGTGCGCTGCTGATCAGCTCCATGAGGGCATGGAAGCACGCAGGTCCGACATCGGTCACCGCCCCGCGCCGCACTGCTCCCCGGACGGGGGAGCGCTCAGACCCCGCCGTAGCTGTGCAGGCCGGTCGAGACCATGTTCACGTACAGCAGGTTGAACAGCACCACGGCGAACCCCAGCACGTTGGTCCAGGCGGCGGGACGGCCGCGCCAGCCGGGGGTGGTGCGGGCGTGCAGGTAGCCGGCGTAGACGACCCAGGAGATGAACATCCAGGTCTCCTTGGGGTCCCAGCCCCAGAACCGGCCCCAGGCGCTCTCCGCCCAGATCGCGCCGGCGATCATCGCGAACGTGTAGATCGGGAAGCCGAACACCGCGGTGCGGTGCGCCACCCGGTCCAACCCCGCGGCGGACGGCAGCCGGTCGAGCAGCCCCCCAGCCGCGCCGGGCGCGGCGGCGCTGCGGCGGGTGCGGACCAGGTACAGGACGCTGGCGATGCCGCTCACCAGGAAGATGCCGGAGCCCAGGATCGCGCTCGTCACGTGGATGCCCAGCCAGCTCGACCGCAGCGCGGCGACCAGCGGCCCCGCCTCGGCGTAGAGGAACAGGCCGATGCCCACCATCGCGAGGATCACCGGGCCGAGGACGAAGACGCCGATGTGCCGCAGCGAGGGCTGGCGCAGCGCCAGCACGAAGTAGGCGACCACCGCGACCAGCACGACGGCCGTGGCGAACTCGTACATGTTGCCGAAGGGCAGCCGGTCGGTGGCCATGCCGCGGGCGACGAGGACGCCGGCGTGGGCCAGCGCGCCCAGCGGGGTCAGCGCCATGCCGAGGAGCCCCCAGCGGGTGCCCTGCGCCGTCTCCGGCGCCTCCTGCCCGGCCGGGGCGGCGGGGGGCTCGGGGGCGACCGGCCCGGCGCCGACACCGGCGAGCTCGCGGCTGCGCACCGTCCGCCGGCCGAACGCGAGCTGGGCGCAGAAGGCCAGCAGCGCGACGGAGTAGAGCGCGACGCTCACGGAGAAGAGGGTGTCGGACAGCTCGGCCAGCGAGGAGTCAGTCACGCGGGGGGACCTCCGGTTCAGGTGCGGTGCGGGCGGGTGCGGCGCTCAGCGCGTCCCGCAGGTCGTGGGACAGCGTGGCGAACCGGGAGCCGTTCTCGCCGCCACCCCGCGTCAGCGAGGCGAGCGTGAGCACGGTACCGCCGCCGTCGGGGGCGGGCTCGGCCCGGGCGAAGACGCGCTCCCGGCGCAGCAGGAGCATGCCCAGCAGGCCGGCCAGCAGGGTGATCGCCGAGCCCAGCACCCACACCTGGCCGGGGTCGTGGGAGAACTGCAGGGCGGCGAACTCCTTGACCCCGCTGAAGGTGACGCGGGTGCCGTCGGGCAGGTCCAGGGACTCGCCCACCGAGAGGTTCGCCGAGCCCACCTCGGTCAGCCGGCCGCGCTCGATCTGGCTCTCGTCGAGGGAGTACACCGACTGCGGCAGCCCGGAATCGAGGCCGAGGTAGCCGGAGAAGGCGATCAGCGCGACCTGCGGGGCCAGCGGCCGCGGGTCGACGGAGGTCAGCACGCCGCCCTGCACCAGACCCGTGGGCGCGAAGAAGCCCTTCAGTGCCAGCTGCTCCTCCCGGCCGGGGATGTCGGGCAGCTTGAGCGCGCCCTCGCTGGCCAGCGTCTGCTGGTCGCTGGGCAGGAAGGGCACGGTGAGGTCGGTGAAGGTCGTCCCGTCCGGCACGGTCACGGTGAACGTCGGGCTGAAGCCGTGACCGGTCACGTAGACCCGGTCGCCGTCGACCCGGAGGGGGTCGTTGACCCCGATGGTGGTCGGCCGCCCCTCGGCGGAGGGCTCGCCGTAGCGGATGTCCGCGGTGAACGAGGCGGCGGTGAGGTTCTCCTCGTACTCGGCGGTGAACTGCTCGAGGTCGACGCAGAGCGGGCTGAGGTCGCCGCTGCCGACCAGCGGGCCCGCGGAGTAGGTGTCGTACTGCTGGAAGGAGTTGCAGAACCCCTGTCCCTCGGTGACCAGGATGCTGCCCTCGTAGCCCCACAGCTTCCCACCCGCGAGGCTCAGCAGGAGGGCCAGCAGCGAGAGGTGGAAGACCAGGTTCCCGGTCTCCTTCAAGTGGCCCTTCTCGGCCGAGAGCTCCGGGCCGCGCGCGGTCTCGCGGCGCACGACCCGGTAGCGCCGCACCCGCAGCTCCTCCTCGACGCCGTCGAGCGCGGCCCCCGGGGCGTGCGCCACGGGCCACCGATCGGCGTCGGGGAGCCGGAGCAGGTTCCGCGGAGCCGGTGGCGGCGGGGTGCGCAGTGCGCGGGCGTGCTCCCGGGCCCGCGGCAGGACGCAGCCGATGAGCGAGAGGAACAGCAGCAGGTAGACCGCGGCGAACCACGGCGAGCTGAAGACGTCGAACAGGTAGAGCCGGTCCAGCACCGGGGCCAGGTCGGGGTGGTCGGCGAAGTACTGCCGGACGTTGTTCTGGGACAGCGACCGCTGCGGCAGCAGCGAGCCCGGGACGGCCGCCAGCGCCAGGAGGAACAGCAGCACGATCGCCGTGCGCATCGCGGTGAGCCGCCGCCACCAGCGCAGCAGCAGGCCGCCCAGCCGACGGCCGGCCGGGGGCCCGGCGGGCGGGGTCGGGGTGGCCGGGCGCGGGGGCGCCTCGATGCTCACAGCGCCGACTCCCCGAACCCGGTGGCGGCCAGCCAGGAGCGCAGCCAGCCCATCATCTCGGTCCACGCACCGGTCACCAGGAGCAGCCCGACCACCACCAGCACGGCCCCGCCGAAGCGGGTCACCGCCTGCGCGTGCCGGCGGAGGAACGTCGTGGCCCCCACGGCCCAGCGGGCACCGAGGGCGACGAGCACGAACGGCACGCCCAGCCCCAGGCAGTAGGCCAGCCCCAGCAGCGCCCCGCGGCCTGCGGTGGCCTCGGCGAAGGCCAGGTTCTGGACGGCGGCCAGCGTGGGCCCCATGCAGGGGGTCCACCCGAGCCCGAAGACGACCCCGAGCAGCGGGGCCCCGGCCAGCCCGGCCGCCGGCCGGGTCGACAGGCGCGCGGTGCGCTGGAGGAACGGCACCCGGCCGAGGAACGCCAGCCCGATGAGGACCGTGATGCCGCCCATCACCCGGGTGATGAGCTCGTTGTGCACCAGGAGCAGCCGGCCGAGTCCGCCGAACGCCGTGCTGATGGTCACGAACACCGCGGTGAAGCCGAGCACGAACAGCAGGGCACCGAGCACCATCCGCCCCCGCGGCGGGCGCAGATCGGCCGCCGGGAGCACCGCCGTGGCGGTGGCCGCCGTGCTGCCCCCGGCGGGCGCGGACGCAGCCGGAGCCGGGGCCGTGGTCGCGGCGCTGCCCACCAGCCCGGTGACGTAGGAGAGGTAACCGGGCACGAGCGGCAGCACGCAGGGCGAGGCGAAGCTGATCAGGCCGACGAGCGCCGCGACGGCCGCCGCCACCAGCAGCGGCCCGTCGGTGACCAGGCCGGCGAAGGTCTCCCCCACGTCAGACCTCCTCCGCCTGCACCTGGTCCAGCACCGCGCGCAGGTCGTCCTGCGCCACCGCCCCGGTGTACACGGCGGCGACCCGGCCCTGGCGGTCCAGCACGATGGTGGAGGGGACGGCGTTGGCCGGGTAGTCGCGGAAGGCCAGCGCCACCTCGCCGCGCGGGTCGTAGAGCGAGGGGAACTCGATGCCGAAGCGCTCGACGAAGGCCAGCGCGAACTGCTCGTCGGTCTCCTTCACGTTCAGCCCGACGAACTGCACGCCCTCGTCCCGCACCTCGGCGTAGACCTCCTGGAACTCGGGCGTCTCGATCCGGCACGGGCCGCACCAGGACCCCCAGAAGTTCAGCACGGCCACGTCCCCGGCCAGCGCCGCCGACGAGAACTCCCCGCCGCCCAGCAGGGTGCCGGAGAACTCCGGCGCGGTCGCCCGCTCGTCGGCCGGGATCACCTCGCCGGCCGGGGTGGCCTCGACGAACCGGAACTCGCCGCCGTTGTTGACCTCGACCGCGTCGGAGCCGGTGCTGCACCCGGTGAGGATCGCGCCCGCCAGCAGGGCCGACAGCAGCCGCCTCATGCGCCCGGCACCGCGTCGGGGTCGGTGGCGCCGGCCGGCTCGGCGTAGGAGACGCGCACGAAGTCGTCGTCCTCGTAGGTGAGCGAGGTGACGCTGGCCAGCGAGCACTGCCGGCGGCGGGGGTCGTGGGCGAACCGGCGTCCCTCGACGTGCAGGCGGGTGGCCCAGATGGGCAGCTGGTGGCTGACCAGCACCGCCTCGTGCCCGCGGGCGGCGTCCCGGGCCGCCTCGACCGCGGCGATCATGCGCGCGGCGATCTCCACGTACGGCTCGCCCCAGGAGGGCTGGAAGGGGTTGCGCAGCTTCCACCAGTTGCGGGGCGCCCGGAAGACGCCGCCGCCCCCGCCGACGACCCGGCCCTCGAACGCGTTGCCGGCCTCGATGATCCGCTCGTCGATCTGCACCTCCAGCCCGGTCGCCTCGGCCAGGGGGCGGATGGTCTGCCGAGCCCGCTCCAGCGGGCTGGACACCAGGTGGACGACGTCCCGCCCGCTGAACCACTCCGCGGCCGCGATGGCCATGGCCTCGCCGGCGGTGGAGAGGCGGTAGCCGGGCAGCCGGCCGTAGAGCACGCCGGCGGGGTTGTGCACCTCGCCGTGCCGGAGGAGGTGGACGACGGTGGTGGTCACGAGGAGCGCTCGCTGTCGATCGCGCCGGTGCGGTGGGCGTCGGCCTCGGCGGCAGCCCGGGCCGCGGCCGGGAGCGCCTCGAGCACCCGGTCGAGGGCCTCGCCGGAGAGCTGCGCGTTGACGAACCACGCCTCGAACGCCGACGGCGGGAGGTACACCCCGCGGGCCAGCAGGGCGTGGAAGAAGGCGGTGTAGCGGGAGACGTCCTGGGTGCGGGCGTCGTCGTAGTCCCGGACCTGGCGCTCGTCGGGCACGAAGAAGACCGAGAACATGTTGCCGGCCTGCTGCACCCGGTGCGGCACACCGGCGGCGAACAGCGCCGCGCTCGCTGCCCCGCGCAGCACGGCGGAGACCTCGTCGCACTGCGCGTAGACCTCGTCGGTGCAGTTCCGCAGGGTGGCCAGGCCGGCCGCGACCGCCACCGGGTTCCCCGAGAGGGTGCCGGCCTGGTAGACCGGCCCGCTCGGCGCGAGGTGCTCCATGAGGTCGGCGCGGCCACCGAACGCCGCCGCCGGGAGCCCCCCGCCCATGACCTTGCCGAAGGTGAACAGGTCGGCGTCGACCGGGTCGAGGCCGTACCAGCCCGACGCCGACACCCGGAAGCCGGTCATGACCTCGTCGAGCACCAGCAGCGCACCGTGCGCCGACGTGATCCGCCGCAGCTCGGTGTTGAAGCCGTCCAGCGGCGGCACCACGCCCATGTTGCCGGGCGCGGCCTCGCTGACCACGGCCGCGATGGCGTCGCCGCGCTCGGCGAAGACCGCTTCGACGGCGGCGACGTCGTTGTAGGGCAGCACGATGGTGTCCGCGGCGGCCCCCGTGGTCACCCCGGGGGTGTCGGGCAGGCCCAGCGTGGCCACCCCGGAGCCGGCCGAGGCCAGCAGCGCGTCGACGTGGCCGTGGTAGTTGCCGGCGAACTTGACCAGGAGCGGGCGGCCCGTCACCCCGCGCGCCAGCCGCACGGCCGAGAGCACCGCCTCGGTGCCGGAGTTGACCAGCCGCACGCGCTCGACCGGCGCGACGCGGTTGCGGATCTCCTCGGCCAGCTCCAGCTCGCCCTCGGTGGGGGCGCCGAAGGACAGGCCGCGACGCGCGGCCGCGGTCACCGCCTCGACGACGGCGGGGTGCGCGTGGCCCAGGATCATCGGCCCCCACGAGCTGACCAGGTCGACGTAGCGCCGCCCGTCCGCGTCGGTGATCCAGGGACCGGAGGCCTCGGCCATGAAGCGCGGCGTGCCGCCGACGGCGCGGAAGGCGCGCACCGGGCTGTTCACCCCGCCCGGGGTGACGTCCTGACCGCGGGCGAAGAGGCCGGCGGAAACCGGGGCCTCGTAGGTGTAGGGCGGGCTGTCCAGCGAGGTCACGTCCCCAGTGTCCCCTCTGCGCCCGGCGAGCGGTCGGAGGCATCGCGCACACTCCCGAGCAGGGCGGCCCGCAGCGCCGCGGGGTCGCGGGTCGGGACCAGCACCGTCCGACCGTCGGCCAGCCGCAGCGGCAGCCCCGTGCGGCCCCGCGGCAGCGACCAGCCCCCGCCGAGCACGGGGGCACCGGCATCCACCCCGGCGTCGGCCTCCCGCAGCGCGGCGGCGTCGACGTCGCGCAGCGGCACCTGCTCGCGGCCCACCGCCAGGCCGTCGGCGTCCACCCGGACCGTCCACACCCGGCGGGCGGACAGGCAACCGATCGCGACCACGCCGGGCACCGCGACCAGGGTGAGCGCCCAGACCAGCGGCGGGACGTCCGGCCCGGGCAGCAGCAGGTCCCCGAGCAGGAAGAGCCCGAGGACCCCGGCGACCAGCCAGAACGGCCGCCAGGAGCCCCCGGGCTCGACGTACGTCACGTCCCCGACCACCCCTGGGTCAGCGGGTCAGCAACCGCGCCGCCTCGACGGCCCAGTAGGTGAGCACCTGGCCGGCGCCCGCGCGGCGGATGGCGACCAGCGTCTCGAGGATCGCCCGCTCGCGGTCCACCCAGCCGTTGGCGGCGGCCGCCTCGACCATCGCGTACTCGCCGCTGACCTGGTAGGCGCTCACCGGCACCTGCACGGCGTCGGCGACCTTGGAGACGATGTCCAGGTAGGGCAGCGCCGGCTTCACCATGACGGCGTCGGCACCCTCGGCGAGGTCCTGCGCGACCTCGCGCAGCGCCTCGTCGGCGTTCGGCGGGTCCATCTGGTAGGTCGACCGGTCGCCGAACTGCGGGGCACCCTCGGCGGCCTCGCGGAACGGGCCGTAGAAGCCCGAGGCGTACTTGGCCGCGTAGGCCAGGATCGGCACCTCGGAGAACGCGGCGCTGTCCAGCCCGGCGCGGATGGCGGCGACCTGCCCGTCCATCATCCCGCTGGGCGCCACCAGGTGCGCGCCGGCCTGCGCCTGCGCGATCGCCACCGCGGCGTACCGGTCCAGGGTCGGGTCGTTGTCGACGACCCCGGCCGGGGTGACGACGCCGCAGTGCCCGTGGTCGGTGTACTCGCACAGGCAGAGGTCGGCCATGAGGACCAGCTCGTCACCGAGGTCCGCCCGCAGGTGCTGCAGCGCCACGTTGACCACGCCGTCGGCGGCGTCGGCCCCGGACCCGACCGGGTCCTTCTCCGACGGGATGCCGAAGAGCATGAGCCCGCCGATGCCCGCCTCGGCGGCCTCGGCCGCGGCCTTCCGCAGCGAGTCCTGGGTGTGCTGGACCACGCCCGGCATCGAGCCGATGGGCACCGGCGAGTCGATGCCCTCCTTGACGAAGACCGGCAGCACCAGGTCGGCCGGGGCCACCCTGGTCTGCGCGGTCAGCCGCCGCAGCGCGGGCGTGGACCGCAGCCGGCGTCCGCGCGCGAAGCCCGGGTTCGCCCCACCACCCTCGATCACTTGCCCTCGCCGTCCTCCGCCTCGCGCAGCGACAGGGCGTACTCGGCCAGCGCGTCCACCAGCGGCGCCACGGCCGCGGTCTCCGGCTGCACGTCGACCCGCAGCCCGAACTCCTGGGCGCTGGCCGCCGTCGCCGGGCCGATCACCGCGACGACGGTCTTGGCGTGCGGCTTTCCGGCGATGCCGACCAGGTTGCGCACCGTGCTGGAGGAGGTGAAGCAGACGGCGTCGAAGCCACCGCCCTTGATCGCCTCGCGCACCGACGCGGCCGGCGGCGCAGCGCGCACCGTCCGGTAGGCGGTGACGTCGTCGATCTCCCAGCCGCGCTCGACCAGCCCGGCCGCCAGGGTCTCGGTGGCGATGTCGGCGCGCGGCAGGAGCACCCGCTCGATCGGGTCGAGCACGTCGTCGTACTCGGGGAAGTCGGCCAGCAGGCCCTGGCTGGACTGCTCGCCGCTGGGCACCAGCTCCGGCTGGATGCCGAAGTCCCGCACGGCCTCGGCGGTCTGCTCGCCGACGCAGGCCACCTTCACGCCCGCGAACGCGCGGGCGTCGAGGCCCAGCTCGACGAACTTCTCCCGGACGGCCCGCACCGCGTTGACCGAGGTGAACACGATCCAGCCGTAGCGGCCGGTGACCAGGCCCTTGACGGCGCGGTCCATCTGGGCCGGGCTGCGCGGCGGCTCGACGGCGATGGTCGGCACCTCGACCGGCACCGCCCCGTACGCCCGGAGCCGGTCGCTCATGTCCCCGGCCTGGTCCTTGGTCCGCGGCACGAGCACCCGCCAGCCGAACAGCGGGCGGCTCTCCCACCAGGACAGCTTGGCGCGCTTGTCGACGGCGGCGCCGACGGTGGCCACCACGGGCCCGCTGAGCGGGTCGAGGCCGGCGGTCTTCTCCGCCACGGCCGACAGCTTGCTCACCAGGCTCTTCTGGCCGGTCCCGGAGCCGCCGGTCGTCACCACGACCGGGGTGCTGCCGGAGAGCCCGCCCTCCACCAGGCGTGCGGCCGCGTCGGGCAGCGCCTCGGCGGTGCCCTGGAGGACCAGCGTGCCGCCGGTCGCGGCGGCGGCCCCGGCCAGCGCGGCGACGTCGACGCCGCTGCGCAGGTCCGCGGTCACCGCGGTGCTGCCCGGCGCGACGCCGGCGAAGGCGGGGACGGCGGTGGCGGTCGCGACACCCGGCACCACGTCGAACGGCACGGAGGTGCGGCAGACGGCGAGCACCTCCTTGACCACGTCGTCGGAGGTGTAGGGGTCACCGGTGACGAGGCGGACGACGACCGCGCCGCCCTTCGCCGCCGCGACGGCGCCCTTGGCCACCTCGACGGGCTCACCGGACACCGGCGTCAGTTCGGCCTCCGGGTTGGTCTCGCGGACGGCGTCCTGGAGGGCGGCGGCGACGTCGGGGTCGACGAGGACCACCGACGCCTCGGCCAGCGCCGCGGTGGCGCGGGCGGTGAGCATGCCCGGGTCGCCCGGGCCGGCGCCGACGAACACGACCCGGCCGGACTGGCCTGCGGTCTTGCGGAAGCGCGTCATGCCGTGCTCCTGATCCTGGCCCGACTCCGTCGGGCGTCTGTTGTGGCCCGAGTCCTTCGGGCGTCTGCTGGGGTCTGGGTGGGGCAGGGGGTCACTCGCCGGCCGCCATCAGGGCGGCCGCGCCCCGGTCGAGCAGCTCGGCGGCGAGGGTGCGGCCGAGGGCGGCGGCGTCGGCGAGCGGACCCGTGAGCGAACCGCGCACGGAGTCGCTGCCGTCGAGCGCGGTCACCGAGGCGCGCAGGTACAGCTCCGGGCCGCTCTCGCCCTCGGCCACCTCCGCGTAGGCGGCGACCGGTGCGCTGCAGCCCGCCTCGAGGGTGGCGAGCGTCGCCCGCTCGGCCACCACGCAGGCGCGCGTGGCGGCGTCCTCGAGCCGGCCCAGCAGCTCGCGGGTGCGGGCGTCGCTGGTGCGGCACTCCACGGCGAGGGCTCCCTGGGCGGGAGCGGGGAGCACCTGCAGCGGATCGAGGGTCTCGGTGATCCGGTCGGTGCGGCCGATGCGGCTCAGCCCGGCCCGGGCGAGGACGACGGCGTCCAGGTCACCCGGGCCGTCGGGGGCGCCGGCCACCCGGGCGAGCCGGCTGTCGACGTTGCCGCGGATCGGCACGATCTCCAGCCCGAGCCCGAGGGCCCGCAGCTGAGCGACGCGGCGGGGGGCGCCGGTGCCGATCCGCGCACCGGGCGGCAGCTCGCCGAGGGTGAGCCCGTCGCGGGCGACCAGGGCGTCCCGGGGGTCCTCCCGCACCGGGACGGCGGCCAGGCTCAGCCCCGGCTCCGGCGCGGTGGGCAGGTCCTTGTAGCTGTGCACCGCCAGGTCGACCTCGCCGGCGAGCAGGGCCCGGCGGATCGCGGTGACGAACACCCCGGTCCCGCCGAGCTGGGCGATGGCCGCGGAGGACCGGTCGCCCTCGGTGCTGATCCGCACCAGCTCGACCGGCACACCGGTGGCGGCGGTGAGGGCGTCGGCGACGGCCCGGGACTGGGTCTGCGCCAGCACGCTGGCCCGGGTGCCCAGCCGCAGCGGAACAGCGGTGCCCGCCACCGTGGTGGCGGCGTCCTGCACGTCGGCGGCGGTCATGCCGGGCCTCCCGGACGGTCGGGGTCGACGGTGACGGCGTCGGCCAGCCGGCCGGCGCCGGGGGTGACATCGGCGTCGATGCCCAGGCCGAACAGTGCCCGCAGCGCGCCGGCGTAGTCCGTGCCACCCGGCGTGGCGGCCAGTTCCTTCACCCGCACGGTGGGCTCGTGCAGCAGCTTGTCGACGACGCGGCGCACGGTGCGGGCGATCTCCGCACGCGCCCGCGCGTCCAGGTCGGGCAACCGGCCGGCCAGCCGCAGCAGCTCGGCGTCGACGACCTCGGCGGCCTGGCTGCGCAGCGCGGAGACGGTGGGCCCCACCTCGGCGGCCTGCCGCTCGGCGCGCAGCAGCGCCGTCTCCGCCTCGATCATGGCGCGGGCGGTGCTGATGTCGTCGGCCGCCACGGGCCCCGCGGTGGCCTCCCCGTCGCGCTGCTCGCCCTGCAGCAGCGCCGTGTTCCGCTCGCCCTGCAGGAGGGCCAGGTCGACGACGTGCACGCCGGGCAGCGCGGCCACGCCGGGGTCCACGTCCCGGGGCAGCGCGAGGTCGATGACCACCAGCGGCCGGTCGCGCCGGCCGGCCATCGCCGCGGCGACGACCTCGGTGCCCACGACCAGGCCGGTGGCACCGGTGCAGGTGAGCAGGACGTCGGCGGCGGCGAGCTCCTCGCCCATGCGGTCCAGCGGGGCGGCGCGGCCGCCCACGGCCTCGGCCAGCCGCTCGGCGGAGGCCGGGGTGCGGCTGCTGACGACGACGGAGGCACCGCGGCGGGCCAGCGTGGTGGCGGCGAGCGCACCCATGGAGCCGGCGCCGACGACGAGGACGGGGCGGCCGGCGAGGGCGCCGATGCGGGCCTCGGCCCGGTCGAGGGCCACCGACACCAGCGAGGCGCCGGCCCGGTCGATGCCGGTCTCGGAGTGCACCCGCTTGCCCACGCGCAGCGCGCGCTGGGCGACCGGGTGCAGGGCGCGGCCGACGGTTCCCTCCTCGCGGGCGAGGGCGTAGGCGGCGCGCAGCTGCCCGAGCACCTGCGTCTC
This sequence comes from Blastococcus sp. SYSU DS0753, assembly GCF_054051175.1. Classification (NCBI taxonomy): domain Bacteria; kingdom Bacillati; phylum Actinomycetota; class Actinomycetes; order Geodermatophilales; family Geodermatophilaceae; genus Blastococcus; species Blastococcus sp. SYSU DS0753. The sequence goes on from NZ_JBJHAT010000003.1 coordinate 122,630, forward strand.
CCCGACCACCATCGAGTCCAGCCCGGCGGCCACGGTGAACAGGTGGGCGACGGCCTGGTCCTCGTAGTGCACGGTCACGTACGGGGAGAGCTCCTCCACCGTGGCCCCGGCCTGACGGGCCAGCACCCGGCTGACGTCGGTGACGCCGCCGTGGAAGCGCTCGACCTCGGCGAACACCTCGACCCGGTTGCAGGTGGCGAGGACGAGTGCCTCGCTCACGTGGTCGCTGTCGACCAGCTCGTGCAGCGCCTTGACCCGCTCGTCGGGCCCCATCGCGAACTGCTCCAGCAGCGCGACCGGTGCGGTCTGGTGGCTCACGCCCACCGCGAGCATGCTCATGCCGACTCCTCCCCCACGGGCACGGCCCGCTGCTGGCCGAGGAAGGCCAGCACCTGCAGCTCGACGGACAGGTCGACCTGGCGGACGTCGACGCCCGGGGGCGCCGACAACGTCACCGGTGCGAAGTTCAAGATGCTCCTCACCCCGGCCGCGGCGAGCCGGTCGCAGACCTGCTGGGCGACCTCGGCCGGCGTCGCGATGACCCCGATGGAGGCCCCCGCGGCCGTCACGGCGGCCTCCAGCCCGGCCACGTCCTGCACGGTCAGGCCGCCGATGCGCTGGCCCACCCGGCCCGGCGCGGCGTCGAAGAGGCCGACGAACTCGAAGCCCCGGCTGCCGAACCCGGCGTAGTCGGCGAGCGCCGACCCGAGGTTGCCGATGCCCACGAGTACGCAGGCGCGGGACTGCTCGGCCCCCAGCACGCGGGCGATGCGCTCCTGCAGGGCGCGCACGTCGTAGCCGACGCCGCGGACGCCGCAGGAGCCCAGGTGGGACAGGTCCTTGCGCAGACCCGCCGGGTTGACCCCCGCGGCCGTCGCCAGGTCACCGGAGGAGACGGTCGTCCGGCCGCCGTCGGCGAAGCTGGTCAGCACCCTCAGGTACACGGCCAGACGAGCGACGGTGGCCTCCGGGATGGTCCGGGGCCGCGGCTGGATCACGGGCTCTCCACAGCGGTCGCGCCCTGGACCCGGCGGGCGCCGGGGGCGGTGCTGCGACATCGGGGACGCGAGCGCTCGGCGCGCTCGCGTCCGCCACGGTAACCGCTTGTGAACGCAGGAACAAAGTTGCCGACGCGGCGACGGGCCGTTGACCTGGACCGATCGGGTCACAGGTGTGGTGGAGAGCACGATAACCGCTGGCCGCCCGCCACCCGTACGGGGGGCCCGGGTCCGGCCCCGCCCCGGAACCGGGAGACAGCCGGACGGGGCCGCGCCTCAGTCCAGCCCGAGGTCCCGTCGCAGGCGGGGCACGTCGAGCGTGAAGTAGGAGTGCTCCCGGCCGTCGAGCAGCAGCACCGGCACCCGGTCGCCGTACTCCGCCTGCAGCTCGGGGTCGGCGTCGACGTCCACCCGGACCGGCTCCAGGCCGGCGCGGGCGGCGATCGGGGCCAGCTGCTCGGCGGCGGTCAGGCAGAGGTGGCAGCCGTCGCGGACCAGCAGCTGCAGCCGCTCAGCCATCGGTGGCCTCGCCGGCCGCTGCGCCGACCGGTGCCGCGGCGTCGGTGCCGGTGAGGCCGAGCTCGCGGAGGCGGGCACGGCTGACCTTGCCGGTCAGCGAGTGCGGCAGCGACGGGAGGAAGTGCACCGACGTCGGGACCTTGTACCGCGCGAGCGACTCCGCAGCGTGCCGCTGCAGCTCCTCCACCGCCAGCCGCTCACCCGGCTCGAGGACGACGACGGCCCGCACCGCCGCACCGGTGCGCGGGTCGGGGACGCCGATGACCGCGCTCTCCGCCACCGCCGGGTGCTGCTCGAGGACCCGCTCCACCTCGGCCGGGTAGACGTTGAAGCCGCTGACGAGGACCAGGTCACTGCGCCGGTCGACCAGGTGCAGGTCGCCGTCGGCGTCGCGGTAGGCGAGGTCACCGGTGCCGAGCCAGCCGTCGGCGTCCGGCCCGTCGGCCCCGTCGGGCCAGAAACCGGAGAAGAGGTTCGGACCGCGCACCCAGATCTCCCCCGGGCCCTCGTCGGCCTCGTCGGCGTCCTCGTCCGCACCGGCGTCCGCGTCCCCGCCGTCGGGCGGGTCCACGGTGCGGGCGCCGACGGTCGCGGTGTCGCGCAGCTCCAGCTCCAGCCCCGGCACCGGGCCACCGATGCACGCGGGCTTGGCCCGGCCGGTGGCCAGGGTGCTGGCCACGACGGGCGCCGCCTCGGTGAGCCCGTAGCCCTCCCACACGGTGACGCCGGCCCGCTCGCGCATCGCCGTCCAGACCTCCTCGGGCAGCGGCGCGGCTCCGGCAGAGGCCACGCGCACGGCCGCGAAGCCACGGCGCAGCTCGGCGTCCGGGTGGGCGGGGTCCTCGAGGTTGCCCGCGTCGGCCGCGGCCAGCCAGGCCTGGTACATCGGCGGGGCGCCCGGCACGGCGGTGACGCCCTCCTCGGCCATCACCGCCAGCGACGCGCGCGGGTCGAAGGTCTCCTGCAGGACGGCGCAGGCCCCGGTGGCCGCGACCAGCCCGAAGCCCGCGTTGAGCCCGTACACGTGGAAGAGCGGCAGCACCAGGAGCACCCGGTCGTCGGGGCGGACCGGCGGCGAGGTCATGGCCAGGCACTGCTGCTGGTTGGCGCGCAGCGCCCCCGAGGTGAGCATCGCGCCGCGCGGCCGGCCGGTGGTCCCGCTGGTGTAGCAGAGGAAGGCCAGCGCGGCGGGGTCGTCGGGCACGGTGGGCGCCGGGCCGTCGGCCGCGGGCGGACCGGGGCAGACCGGCACGCCGGCCAGCGGGTCGCGGACGCCGGGCGCCACCAGGAGCGCGGCCCCGGAGTCGGTGAGGACGTGCTCGAGCTCCGGGTCGGTGTAGGCGGTGTTCACAGGGACGACGACGAGCCCGGCGCGCAGACCGCCCAGCACCGCCCGCAGCCAGTCCAGCCCGTTCGGCAGCTGCACGGCGACGCGGTCGCCGGCGGTCAGCCCGCGGTCGGCGTACCCCGCGGCCGCCCGGTCCGCCGCCGCGTCCAGCTCACCCCAGCTGAGCCGGCGGTCCCCGGTCACCACCGCCGGGGCGTCGGGGTCGCGCTGCGCGGCGGCGCGTACCAGCGCGGCCAGCGACGTGCCTGCCTCGGACACGGACATCTCCTGTCGTCGGTGCGGCGCAGCCCCGGTCGGGGGACGCGTGGGACGCGCCCGGGTGGGCTGCCGTGGACGGCCAGGGGCGATGTTGTCACCATGGGGCCTGCGACGCAGCCCATGCGCGCCGTGACGGCGCGCGTGGGGAACGAGGACGGTCCAGGCACAGCGGGCCGACGAGGAGGTCGAACGCCCGCATGCCGCACCCCCTGGACGCCGGGCGGCCGCCCGGTGCCGGCCCCCGCCCGCGTCCGAGGCCGTTCCCCCGCGCGAGCGCGGAGGAGCTGCCGGTCGCTGGAGCGCTCGCCTCGCTCACCGGCCCTCCGGCCGCGCCGGACGACGACGCCGATCCCCTCCCCGCGGAGCTCGCCGACGCCGGTGCGGGCCTCGTGGCGGCCGGCGACGTCGACGTGTGGGGGCTGGTCCGCCGGGCCCAGGGCGGGGACGCCGAGGCGTTCGGGCGGCTCTACGACCGCTACGTGACGCTGGTGCACCGGTACGCCTACCACCGGGTCGGCGACCGCGCGACGGCCGAGGACGTCACCAGCGAGACGTTCGTGCGGGCGCTGCGGCGCATCGACTCGCTGTCGTTCCAGGGTCGTGACGTCGGCGCCTGGCTGGTGACGATCGCCCGGAACATCATCCGCGACCAGGTGAAGAGCAGCCGCTTCCGGCTGGAGGTCAGCACCGCGGACATGCGGGACGCCGACCGGGCGACCGACGGGCCCGAGGACGCCGTGCTGCAGCACCTGACCAACGAGGAGCTCCTGGCGTGCGTGAGGCAGCTGGGGGGCGAGCAGCAGGAGTGCATCGTGCTGCGTTTCATGCACGGTCTCTCCGTCTCCGAGACTGCCGAGATCATGGGGAAGAAGGACGGCGCGATCAAGGCGCTCCAGCACCGGGCGGTCCGGCGGCTGGCGAGCCTGCTCCCCGACGGGCTGCGGTGACCGCACCCAGGGGCCGGGCCGTAACCGGCCGGTCCGCTCCATCGTTGGACACGGGGCGGCGGACCCTCGCCGGGATGCGGACGAGCGCCGAGGCGAGGACGGGAGGTGGCGGGTGATCCGGCCCGAGAACGGCTCGACCATGACCGGTCCCCCGTCCGCACCCGACACCGGGGCGGCGCTGGCCGCTCGCCTCGAGAGCCTCGCCGCTCAGCTCGACACCGACCCCGAGCCGCGGTACCGGGCCCGCGCCCGCGCCCGGCTGGTGGCGATGGCTGCCGTCCGCACCCCGGAGCCCGCCGGCCGTTCGCTGCGCCGGCGGTTGCTCGCGGCTCGCGCGGTGGACCGCCCGCCGGCCCGGTGGCGGGGACGGCTGACCGCGGGGCTCGCCGGCGCCGCGGTCGGCGTCACCGGCCTGGCGGCCCTCGTGGCCGTGGCGGCCGGCGCGCAGCCGGGCGATCCCCTCTACGACCTCAAGCGCGGCACCGAGCAGACGCAGCTGGCGCTCGCCGGCGACAGCCGCGGCCAGACCCTGCTGGAGCTGGCCAGCACGCGCCTGGAGGAGCTCGCCCTCCTCGCCGCCGCCGGGGAGCCGGCGCTCGTCCAGCACACCCTGCGGGCCATGGACGAGCACACCGCCCAGGGGGCCACTTGGCTCACCGGGCGCGCCGTGGAGCTCCGCGACGCCGCACCGCTGGACACCCTGGCCCGCTGGGCCGCCGCGCACTCGGGCGGGCTCGCAACGCTGTCGGACGACGTCCCGGCGGCCGCCGCACCGGCCTACGGGGAGTCCACGGACCTGCTCCGCGCACTGACCGCCCGGGTCGAGGGGCTGCGCGCGGCGCTGCAGTGCTCCGCGGGCCCCGCCGTCGTCGGGGATGACGCGCTCGGCCCGGTCCCCGGCCTCTGCCTCACCGCCGCCCCGCCCGCGGTGGTCGACGAGTCCCCGGCCGCGGTTCCGCCCCACACCGACACCGACACCGACACCGACACCACCGTGCCGCCGTCGGCCGGGCCCGCCGAACCCGCCGCACCCGCCGCACCGCCCACCCCCTCCGAGCCCGGTAGCACCCCTGCGGGCACACCGCAGGCGCCCGGGCCGGGCAGCGCGCCCACCGGTGGCGCCACGGCCACGCCCGGCGCCCCCCGCCCGTCGGTGCCGGCCCTGCCGGTGCCCGGCGGGCCCGGACCGGTCAGCAGCACGACCCGGCCGGCGCCCCCACCGGTGCTCGACGTCCCACTGCCCGGTCCGCTGAACCTCTGCCTGCCGCCGCTGATCACGATCGGCGAGTGCTGACCACGACCTGACCCCGGGCCACCGGCCCGGCTAGGGTCGCAAGGACGGTGCGCCGGGCCGGCCGCAGGCGCAGTCCCGGCGCACCGGGCCGGATCGAGTGAGGGAGGTCGCCGTGCCGCGACTGTCGGTGCGCGGTCGCCGTGCCGCGCAGTCCGCCGAGGAGACCCGCGCCCACGTCGCCGGCGCCGCGTCGGCGGCGGCGGCGGAGGTGGCGAGCCCGACGGCCGTCGAGCCCGACCTCACCGCTGCGGCGTTCTTCGACGTCGACAACACGATGATGATCGGCGCCTCGCTGTTCTGGTTCGCCCGCGGCCTCGCCGCCCGCAAGTACCTCACCAGCCGCGACATCGCCCGCTTCGCCTGGCAGCAGGCGAAGTTCCGCATCGCCGGCAACGAGAGCGCCGACGACATGCTCACCATCCGCGAGAACGCGCTCGCCTTCGTCGCCGGCCGCGAGGTCTCGGAGATCATGCAGGCCGGTGAGGAGATCTACGACGAGCTGATGGCCGACCGCATCTGGTCGGGCACCCGCGCCCTCGCGCAGAAGCACCTCGACGCCGGTCAGCGGGTGTGGCTGGTGACGGCCACGCCGGTCGAGCTCGCGTCGATCATCGCGCACCGGCTCGGGCTGACCGGGGCGCTGGGCACCGTCTCCGAGATCGTCGACGGCCGCTACACGGGGCGGCTGGTCGGCGAGCTGATGCACGGACCGGCCAAGGCGGAGGCGGTGCTGGCCCTCGCCGAGCGGGAAGGCCTGGACCTGTCCCGCTGCACCGCCTACAGCGACTCGGCCAACGACCTGCCCATGCTGTCCCTCACCGGCACGGCGGTGGCGGTCAACCCCGACACCGAGCTGCGGGCGGTCGCCCGCGCCCGGGGCTGGACCATCCGCGACTTCCGCACCGGGCGGAAGGCCGCGAAGATCGGCGTGCCGACGGTGGCCGCCGCCGCGCTCTCCGGCGGGCTGGTCGGTGGCGCGCTCGCCCTGCGCCGCCGCAACAAGCTGCCCTGGTGAAAAAGGACCCTCGTCCTCCCACGCCTCGCAGGCTCGGCGCGGGCCCCTGACGAGGGCCGTTCCAACACCTCACCCCAGGGCACGCCCCGCGCGCTCGGCGCGGGCCCCTGACGAGGGCCTTCAGCTGAAGACGCTCCTGCGGCGCAGGAGCAGCTGGTAGAGCGAGTGCTGGATGGTCTCCCGCACCTGGTCGGTCAGGTTGAACACCAGCATCGGGTCCTCCGCGGCGGCCGGTCCGTAGGACGCCGTCTCGATCGGCGCCCCGAAGGCGATCAGCCACTTGGAGGGCAGCGGCACCAGGCCCAGCGGGCCCAGCAGCGGGAAGGTGGGGGTGATCGGGACGTACGGCAGGCCCAGCAGCCGCGCCGCGGTCCGGGCGTTCCCGATCATCGGGTAGATCTCCTCGGCGCCCACGATCGCGCAGGGGATGATCGGCGCCCCGGTGCGCAGTGCGGCGGACACGAAGCCACCCCGGCCGAACCGCTGCAGCGTGTACCGCTCCCGGAACGGCTTCCCGATGCCCTTGAAGCCCTCGGGGAAGACGCCCACCAGCTCGCCGCTGGTGAGCAGCCGCTCGGCGTCCTCGTTGCACGCCAGGGTCGCGCCGAACTTGCGGGCGAGCGCGCCCACGACCGGCAGCTCGAACACGAGGTCGGCACCGAGCAGCCGGAACCGGCGGTTCGCCGGGTGTTCGTCGTGCAGCGCCACGGTCGTCATGAGCGCGTCCACCGGCAGCGTGCCGGAGTGGTTGGCCACCACGAGCGCCCCGCTGTCGGCCGGCACGTTCTCCAGGCCGAAGGTCTCCACGCGGAACCACTTCTGGAACAGCGGGCGCAGCATGGGGAGCAGCACGTGATCGGCCAGGTCGGGGTCGAAGCCGAACTCGTCGGTCTCGTACTCGCCGGTGAGCCGCCGCTCCAGGAAGTCGATCCCGCCGACGACCTGCTCCTCCCAGCCCGGCGGTGCCGACGGCGCGGCCACGCGCGGCTCGTCCTCGTCGGGACGCAGCCGGATGACCCGGGCCTCAGGCATCGCGCACCGCCCGGAGGTCCGGCGCCGGTGGGGCCGGGCGCAGCCGCTGCTCGACGGCCGAGGCGGTGTCGCCGAGGCGGCCCAGCACCGAGCGCAGCCCCCCGCCGACCGCCCGGACCGCAGCGGGGTCCAGGAGCGGGGTGACCGTGCGCGCGTAGTCGGCGAGCGCCGCTGCCGTGCTGTAGCGAGGGGTGTAGCCGAAGGAGGTGCGCAGCACCGTGGTGTCCACCACCCGGCCGAAGTTGAGGAAGCGCATCTGCTCCGGGGAGTAGTCGACGAAACCGAACCGGCGCGAGAGGCGCCCGACCGACCCCAGCGCGGGTGAGGGGAGCGGCACCTCGACACGGCCGAGGCGGCGGATGGCCTGCGAGAGCAGCAGGGTGCCCTCGCCGCCCACGTTGACGGTGCCGACGAAGTCGCCCGCGGTGGCGCGGGTGAGCACCGCCAGCGCGTCGTCCTCGTGCAGCAGCTGCACGCGGGCGTCGTAGCCCAGGGCGGTGGGGACCAGCGGCATGCGCAGGAACCCGGTGAGCAGCGAGTCGATGCGCGGACCGATGAAGTTGGTGAAGCGCAGGACGGCCACGTCGACGTCGGGACGCCGGCGGCCGAAGGAGCGCACGTAGCCCTCGATGTCGACGCTGTCCTTGGCGAACCCGCCCGAGGGCACCTGCCGGGCCTGCATCGCCTCGGTGAACACGGCCGGGTCGCGGGAGGACGCGCCGTAGACGGCGCTGGTCGACTTCAGCACGAACCGGCGCACCGAGGGCGCCCGCTGGCAGGCCGCGAGCAGCTGCATCGTGCCGATGACGTTGAGCTCCTTCATCGGCACCCGTCCACCGGAGCCGGCGGGCGTCGAGCTGATGTTCATGTGCACGACGGTGTCGACCGACGCCGTCGCGATGACCTTGCCGATCAGCGGATTGCGGATGTCGGCCCGCACGAACTCGGTACGGCCCAACCGGCGCAGCATGGCCGGGGAGGGCGGGACGGTGTCCACGCCGATGACCCGCTGGATGCGCGGATCGGTGGCGAGCTCGGCCGCCAGCGCGCCGCCCAACCACCGGCTCACGCCGGTGACGAGGACGACCGCGGGCGGCACGAGCCTCAGCTCACTTCTTGTTGCGGCGCTGGACGCGCGTCTTCTTCAGCAGCTTGCGGTGCTTCTTCTTAGCCATCCGCTTACGCCGCTTCTTGATGACCGAACCCACGTGTGTGCTCCCGACTTCGTCGCTAGATGATCAGCTCGCACGCGACAGCGGGACCGCATCCCGGTGTCGCCCGGCGACCGAGCGTACCCGAGCCGCCCCGCGGTGACGCTGCAGCACGGTCACCCCCGGGCGACGCTGCGGCTGACGCCGTCATCCTCCGGGCGCCGTCGCGGGCGGCTGCCGGCCCTGTCGCGCAGAGCCGGCCCGCACCCCCACCCGGGAATCCCGGCAGGGTCACCAGGGCGACACCACAGCCGCGCGCCGGCTCCCGTCGGGTGGAGCCGGCCCTCGGCCCCGTCCGGAGACTCACCCCGAGCCCGCGAGGGGTGAGGAGGACGGGGCCCTCTCCCAGGCGACGACGTTGTCGCCGGCGCTCTCTCAGGCGATGTCGGTGTAGGCGTCGCGCAGGTAGTCCTGCACGGCGCGCTCGGGCACGCGGAACGAGCGGCCGACGCGCACGGCGGCGAGCTCACCGGCGTGGACCAGGCGGTACACGGTCATCTTGGAGACGCGCATCATCGAGGCGACCTCGGCGACGGTCAGGAAGGTGACGGCGGCGCGGGGGGCCGGGACGGCCGGGCGACCGATCGGCATGGCGGCCGGGTGCTGCGCGGGGACGGGGCGCCCCATGGCGGCGGCCGTCATCGGACGGCCCATCGGGCGGGGGACGGGCATCCCCGGACGGACGACGGTGGCGGCAGCGTGAGCGGCGTGGCGCTGGGGCATGGTCATGTCTTCGTCTCCGGAACCTAGCTCGTGTCGTGGCGCCGGCTTCCCCACCGGCAACTGAACACGCACGCGCTGGTACTGAGAGTAAGGGGGCGTGCGTGACGGAAGCGATGGTTGAAACGAACAGGCGGACCGGTCCGTCCTAGGCAGAACTACACCTATGCAACACGGTGCACACGCGTTTCGGCGCGTTTCGCGACACGGTGAGAACTCGGTGACGCAGCGTCGCCCATTTCCTCGCCTCCGTGCACTAGCGTGTTCGCCCGCTCACGCACCGTCCGGTCGATCTGTCGACTCGGGAAGGCGCCGGCACTGCGTCCTACCGGGTCGACGTCAGGACTTGTCGGCACCCAGCTCCACAGAACGGGCGTGCGCCGCCTCGATGGCCGCCATCAGCGCCGCACGGACGCCGTGCTTCTCCAGCTCCCGGATCGCGGCGATGGTCGTGCCGCCCGGGCTGGACACCGCCTCGCGCAGCTGGACGGGGTGCTCCCCCGAGTCGCGCATCATCACCGCCGCGCCCAGCGCCGTCTGCACGATGAGGTCGGCGGCCAGCGCGCGGGGCAGGCCCAGCAGGATGCCGGCGTCCACCATCGCCTCGACCAGGTAGAAGAAGTACGCCGGCCCGCTGCCCGACAGCGCGGTGACGGCGTCCTGCTGCGACTCCGGGACCCGGCGGACCTGCCCGACGGCGGCCAGCAGGGCCTCCGCCTCGTCCAGGTGCTCCTCACCCGCGTGCGCACCGGCTGACAGCACGCTCATGCCCTCGTCCACCAGCGCCGGGGTGTTCGGCATCACCCGCACCACCGGGACGCCGGGGGGCAGCGCGGCCTCGAGCCGCGCGGTGGGCACCCCCGCGGCGACCGAGACCACCAGGTGCCCGGTGTCGACGTGCTCGGTGACCAGGCCGAGGAGCGTGTCGATGTCCTGCGGCTTCACCGCGAGGAGGAGCACGCGCGCCCGGGCCGCGGCGTCGCCCAGCGACACCGCCGGCACGCCGTAGCGCCCGGTCAGCTCCGCGGCGCGCTCCGCGCTGCGCTCGACGACCAGGATCCCGTCGGCCCCGCCGCGCCGGACCAGGCCAGAGAGCAGCGCCTCACCGATCTTGCCGCCGCCGATGATCGCCAGGCCGCGGCGGCCGGTGGCCGTCACGACCGCCCACCCGCGACGGGCACCTGCGCGCGGACGGCGCAGCCGGCGGCCGGTAGGCGGCGGTCCTCGGTCGATTCTCCCCAGGGCATGACGTGCTCCCAGCTCTCGGGCGCGCGGCCGCTCCCGGCCGCGTGCTCTCCGGTGATGGCGATCGGTCGCGGATGGACGGACGCGACGGCCGGCCCCCCGTCGCCGGCCACCACGACGACCGGGCAGCGAGCGGGCCCACCGGGGAACCGGCGGCGCGGGTGGACGGGCACGCCCGAAACCGTAGTGCTCCGGCGTGTGCCGGCTCAGGGCGCCGGGTAGCGCCGCCGTCATGGCAGGAGAACTGGACGGGATGAGGGTGGCCGTGCTGGCCACCGACGGTGTGGAGCAGGTCGAGCTGGACCGGCCCTGGCAGGCGCTCGAGGAGGCCGGTGCCGAGCCGGAGCTGGTGTCGTTCTCGACCGGCACGATCACCGCCTACGACCACATCGACAAGGGCGAGCACCGCACGGTGGACACCGACCTCGGGTCGGCGGACCCGGACGACTACGCGGCGCTGGTCCTGCCGGGCGGCGTGATCAACGGCGACTTCGTGCGCGCCGACGCCGACGCGGTGACCTTCGTCAAGGCCTTCTTCGAGGCGGGGAAGCCGGTGGCGGCGATCTGCCACGCGCCCTGGGTGCTGATCGAGGCCGACGTGGTCCGCGGCCGGCGCATGACCTCCTGGCCGTCACTGCAGACCGACCTGCGCAACGCGGGCGCGAACTGGGTGGACGAGGAGGTCGTCGTCGACGGGAACCTGATCACCAGCCGCAAGCCCGACGACCTGGACGCGTTCGGGGCGGCGATCGTCGAGGAGTTCGCGGCCTCGCGCGACGCCGAGCCGGCCGACGCCTGACGGCGGATCAGGACGTCGCGAGGAGGGTGGCCGCCGGGGCGATGGTCAGCAGGGTTCCGGCGAACACCAGGACGGCGAGCAGCCGGGCGCCGACCGGCTCGGCGCCCTGGCGCTCCCGCCACACGTTGACCCCGCTCACCAGGCCGGCGACCGCGAGCGGGGCGAGGAAGACCGCCAGGTGGGGGATCATCTCCCACAGCACCGTGGCCGCGAAGTAGATGCCCACCCCGGCCGCGAGGGCGATGACCAGCTCGCCGGCGAACCGGAGCCAGGCCAGCGCGCTCTCCCGCGGGGTGACGTCCAGGTCGGCGTCCGGGTCGCCGGCCCGCACGACCGGGATCGGCCCGGTCGAGGGGACGCCGTCGCGGGACGACTTCTCGGTGGCCGGCGCGTCGGTGACCGATGCCTCGCGGGCGGGCCGGCGCGTGGCCGTGCGCTGCGCGCCGGCGGCCTCGGCGGGCCGCCGCAACGGCGGCACCGGACCCGAGGGGTGCGGCACCCCGGGCTTGCGGTCCGGCCGCAGGCCGGGGATCGCGGCGGTCACCGGGTCGGCGGCCCGGCCCGACGCCCGGGCCCCGTGACTGCGCGCCGGGGCCGGCTCCGGCAGCTGCATGTCGCTGCGCCGCCGGCCGTACCCGGAGCGGTCGGCACCGGCGTCGGCGCGGCGCTGGCGGATCCCGGTGTCGTCCTCGTCCTCGACGCGGCGACGGCGGGCGGTGCGGGCGGCGGACTCGATTCCTGCCTCCCGCAGGATCTCGGCGAGCGAGCGACCTCCCGTGTCCGGGTTCCAGTCCGGCTCGGCCATCACGCGCCTCCCAACGAGTCCAGCCTGCGCAGGATGACTCCCTCGCGCAGCGCCCACGGACAGATCCGCACGGACGGTACGTCGAGCGCACGCAGAGTAGCGGCAGCCACGACCGCACCGGCGGGAACCTGGTGCGCCCGCGCGGCGGACACGCCCGGCAGCTCGGCCAGCGCCGACGAGCCGATGCGCGAGACGAAGCCGACCAGCTGACCCAGCCCGGTCGCGGTCAGCTCCCGGGGGACGCGCAGCCCGGCGCCCGACGGCGCGGCCCCGGCGAGCCGGGCGAGGGTGCGGAAGGTCTTGCTCGTGGCGGCCACCAGGTCCGGCGGACCGGCCGCGGCGATCTTCTCCGCCGCCGGCCCGAGCAGGTCGGCGGCGTGCGCAGCGAGCTCGTCCAGGGCTGCGAGGTCGGGGCGTCCACCCTCCTCCGCCCGGGGCAGGAACCGCCGCGTCATCCGACCCGCCCCCAGGGGGAGGGAGAGGGCCACCTCGGGGTCCTCGTCGATGCCCGCGGCGAGCTCCAGGGAGCCCCCGCCGATGTCGAGCACCAGCAGCCGGCCGGCGCTCCAGCCGAACCAGCGCCGGACGGCGAGGAAGGTCAGCCGCGCCTCCTCCTCGCCGCTGAGCACCTGCAGCTCCACACCGGTGCGCCGCTGGACCCGGTCCAGCACCTCCAGGCCGTTGGCCGCCTCGCGGATGGCCGAGGTGACCAGCGCCATGAACTCGTCGCAGCGCTGCGCCTCCGCCTGCGCGCGGGCGTCCTGCACCGCCTGGAGGAGCGCCTTCTCCCCCGCCTTGGACAGCACGTCGTCGGGCCCCACGTGCTCGGCCAGCCGGAGCACCGACCTGTCGTCGTGCATCGGCGTGGGGTGCGCACCGCGGTGGGCGTCCACCACCAGCAGATGCACGGTGTTCGATCCGACGTCCAGCACACCCAACCGCATGCGAGCGATTCTGCCTGGCCCCCTCCAGAGGCTCGCGCCGAGCGGAGCGAGGCGTGCGGACGCGGAGGGCCTTCTAGGCTGGCCCGGTGCGAAACGAGCCTCCCGACGAGGTCGACCCGGACTTCCCCCGCGAGTGGGTGGAGTTCCCCGATCCCGCCGACCCCGAGCACGTCGTCCGGGCGGACCTGACCTGGCTGACGTCGGCGTGGACGTGCGTCTTCGGCCGGGGCTGCGCGGGCGTCGTCGAGGGCCGGGCGGACGACGGCTGCTGCAGCCACGGGGCCTTCTTCACCGACGAGGACGACCTGCACCGGGTGACCGCCGCGGTGGCCGACCTCACCGGCGAGGACTGGCAGCTCGCCCCGGTCGGGCGCGGCGCGTGGACCGAGGAGGACGGCGCCGACGACGAGGACGCCACCCGGTCGCTCCGGACCCGCGTGGTGGACGGCGCCTGCGTCTTCCTGAACCGGCCGGGGTTCTCCGGCGGCACGGGGTGCGCGCTGCACCGGATGGCGCTGCGCACCGGCCTGCACCCCCTCACCACCAAGCCGGACGTGTGCTGGCAGCTGCCGGTCCGCCGCGAGCAGGAGCACGTGGACCGCCCCGACGGCACGCGGGTGCTGGTCTCGACGATCGGTGAGTTCGACCGGCGCGGGTGGGGGCCCGGCGGTGCCGACCTGCACTGGTGGTGCACCGGCTCCCCGACGGCGCACGTCTCCCCCGAGCCGCTGGTCGAGACCTACGCCGCGGAGCTGGTCGCGCTGCTCGGGGCGCCGGCCTACGAGGAACTACGCCGGCTGGCCGAGCTCCGGCTCGACCTGGGCCTGATCGCCCCGCACCCCGCCAGCCCGGCGCTCGCCGGGCCGGTACCCCTCCAGCTGCACCGGCGGCGCCCCGACGCGTGACGCCCCGCCGGTCCGGAAGGTCTGCCGGTAGGAGCGCGGGGAGACCCCGCGCCGGCGGGCGAACTGCTCGCGGAGCCCGGCGGCGGTCCCGAAGCCCACCAGCCGGGCGATCTCCTCGACGGGCGCATCGCTGTTCTCCAGCAGCTCCTCGGCCGCCGCCAGCCGCTGCGCGAGCACCCAGGCGTGCGGCGTCGTCCCGGTCGTGGCCTTGAACCGCCGGGCGAAGCTGCGCGGGCTCATCAGGGCCCGGCGCGCCAGGACGTCGACCGACAGGTCCTCGGCGAGGTGCCGACCGGCCCACTCCAGGACGACGCCCAGCAGGTCGTCGGAGCAGGCGGGGACCGGGGCGTCGACGAACTGCGCCTGACCGCCGTCGCGGTGCGGTGGGACGACCATCTCCCGGGCGAGCGCGTTCGCTGCTGTCGCGCCCCACTCGCGGCGCACCAGGTGCAGCAGCGCGTCGACGCCGGCCGCCGTCCCCGCACCGGTGATCACCTGCCCGTTGTCGACGTAGAGGACGGCAGGGTCGACGTCGAGAGCGGGGAACCGCGCGGCGAGCTCCCCGGCGTACTTCCAGTGCGTGGTCACCCGCCGCCCGTCCAGCAGGCCGGCGGCGGCGAGCACGAAGGCCCCGGTGCAGTGGCTCACCAGGATCGCGCCGCGGGCGGCAGCGGCCCGCAGCGCGTCCAGCAGCTCCGCCGAGGGGTCCTCCTCGAACACCTCCCAGGCGGTGATCAGCACGATGCCGGAGCGCTCCAGGCGGTCGAGGCCCTGCTCGACGACGATCGGGATGCCGGTGTCGGTACGGAGCACGCCGGGCCGCTCGGTGACCAGCGCGAAGTCGAAGACGGGCAGGCCGAGGGCGCGGCGGTCGTAGCCGAACACCTCGGCGGCGACCCCCACCCCGAAGCTGCCGACGAGACCGTCGGCCACGACGGCGCTGACGACGACGGGAACGGCGCCGGTGCCGGGCGCGGTGCTGGGCATGCGCAGATGATGGCAGAAACCATGCGATGTCGGTCGTTCCTGCCACTCGTCCCGCCGGCCCGACCGGCGCAGGCTGCCGGCATGCTGCTGATCACCTGCCCCGTCACCCGCTCCGACGAGCTGGTCGCCGACCGGCGGATCCGGTCGGTCACCAACCACCCGACGCACATCGCGCTGCACGTCGAGTGCCCCGCCTGCGGCGCCGTGCACGCGTACCGGACCGGCCGCCGCTGGGAGGCCGCCCGGGCCGCGCGCACCGCCGCACCCGCCCGGGAGGCGAGGGAGCTGCACCCGGCCTAGCATCGAACACATGAGCGAACCGAACGCCGCGGACCAGACCACCGAGAAGGACCCGGACGAGTGGGTCACCGGTGACGAGCCCGCCACGGGCGCGCAGAAGAGCTACCTCGAGACGCTCGCCCGGGGCACCGACGAGGAGATCCCGGAGGACATCTCGAAGGCCGACGCCTCGAAGAAGATCGACGACCTGAAGTCGTAGGACCCCGGCCCCGTCCCGGGTCCCACCCCGAGCGTGCGAGGGGTGGGGAGGACGGGTGTCCTTCCTCAGGCCTCCAGCTTGTAGCCCAGACCCCGCACCGTCAGCAGGTACTTCGGGTTCGCGGGGTCGGGCTCGAGCTTGGCCCGCAGCCGCTTCACGTGGACGTCGAGGGTCTTGGTGTCGCCGACGTAGTCCGACCCCCACACCCGGTCGATGAGCTGGGCCCGCGTGAGCACCCGGCCGGCGTTGCGGAGCAGGAACTCCAGCAGGTCGAACTCCTTCAGCGGGAGGGCGACCTGTTCCCCGTCGACCGCGACGACGTGCCGCTCGACGTCCATCCGGACCGGCCCGGCGGTCAGCACCCCGCCCTCGACGGGCGCCGCCTCCGCGGCCTCGCCCCGGCGGCGCAGCACCGCGCGGATGCGCGCGACCAGTTCGCGCGCCGAGTACGGCTTGGTCACGTAGTCGTCGGCACCGAGCTCGAGGCCGACGACCTTGTCGATCTCGGCGTCCTTCGCGGTGAGCATGATGATCGGCACGTTGCCGCGGGACCGCAGCGCCCGGCAGACCTCGGTGCCCGGCAGGCCGGGGAGCATCAGGTCGAGCAGCACGATGTCGGCGCCGCCGCGGTCGTACTCCTCCAGCGCATCGGGCCCGGTGGCGGCCACGACGGTCTCGAAGCCCTCCCGCCGCAGCATGTAGGACAGGGCGTCGGAGAAGGACTCCTCGTCCTCGACGACCAGGACTCGGCTCATGGGGTCTCGCTCTCCAGTTTCTGCGTTGCGGGGACGGACGACTCCGCCGCCGGGTTCTCGGCGGGGCCGGCGAGCGGGATGCGCAGGGTGAACGTCGAGCCCAGCCCTTCCTCGCTCCAGACGGTCACCGAACCACCATGGTTGCTGGCGACGTGCTTGACGATGGCCAGGCCCAGACCGGTTCCCCCGGTGCTGCTGGCGCGGGACTGGTCCACCCGGTAGAAGCGCTCGAACACCCGGTGCCGGTCCGCGCGCGGGATGCCGATGCCGCTGTCGGTGACGGCGATCTCCGCGAACCCCGACCGCGCCCGGGCGGCGACCGCGACCCGGCTCCTGCCCTCGCTGTAGGCCACCGCGTTGGCCAGCAGGTTGGTCACCGCCGTGACCAGCTGGCTCTCCACCCCGCGCACCACCAGCCCATGCTGCCCGCCGACCACGATCTCCAACTCCTTGGCGCGGGCGGCGGTGCGTGTGCGGTCGACCGCCTCGCCGAGCACCCGGTCGACCTCCACGGGCACCAGGTCGGGCAGCGGCTCGCCGCCCTGCAGCCGGGAGAGGTCGATCAGCTCCCGCACCAGCCGACCCAGCCGGTCGGCCTCGTGGGTGATCCGGGCCGCGAAGCGCTGCACCGCCTCGGGGTCGTCGGCCGCCCCCTCGATGGCCTCGGCGAGGAGGGCCAGCGCCCCCACCGGCGTCTTGAGCTCGTGCCCCACGTTCGCGACGAAGTCGCGGCGCACCGCCTCCACCCGCCGCGCCTCGGTGACGTCCTGGAGCACCAGCGCGACCGGGCCGGGCGGCGGGGTCGTGCCGCCGTCGAGGCGCACGCCGTGCACACCGACCAGCCGCGGCCCCCCGCCGACCACGTCACCGGGCAGCCGGACGTCCACGCGGCGGGAGCCCCCGCCGCGCACCGCCCGGGCGAGCGTCAGCAGCTCGGGCACCAGCAGCCGGGTGCCCCGCACGATGCCCAGCGCCCGGGCCGCCGGGTTGGCCAGCAGCACGGCGTCGTCGATGCCGACCACCACGACCGCCGGATCCATCAGCTCCACCAACCGCCGAGCCAGCACGTCCTCGGGCAGCGCGACGGCCGCCCCGTCGAGGGGGCGGCGCCCCAGCTCGCGGCCGGAACGGAGGATGATGGCGGCGGCCACCACCCCACCCAGGAGGAGGCCGACCACCAGGGCGACCAGTGGACTCACGGCCCAGATGCTAGGTGTGCCTGGGCCGGGCACCATGATCCGGCAAGAGGTTCACCGCTCGGACGGGTCAGTGTTCACCGGCGATAGGGCCGGAGTTCACCCCACAGCGGCCGGAACGGTCCCCGGCGCGCCTACCGTCGCCGGGGAATCACGACGAGAGGACGACCGTGCGGGACACTTACCACGAGGAACTCGAAGACATCAACACCTGCCTGGTGGAGATGGCCAACTCCGTGGGCTCGCAGATGAGCACCGCCACGACGGCACTCCTCGACGCCGACGTCGCCCTGGCCGACCGGGTCATCGCCGGCGACGACCAGATCG
Organism: Blastococcus sp. SYSU DS0753; assembly: GCF_054051175.1. Taxonomy (NCBI): domain Bacteria; kingdom Bacillati; phylum Actinomycetota; class Actinomycetes; order Geodermatophilales; family Geodermatophilaceae; genus Blastococcus; species Blastococcus sp. SYSU DS0753. The sequence goes on from NZ_JBJHAT010000003.1 coordinate 140,434, forward strand.
ACGCCACCCGGGAGAGCATCGAGCAGCGCACGTTCACCCTGCTCGCCCGCCAGCAGCCGGTGGCCGGCGACCTGCGGACCATCACGGCGGCCATGCGGATCGTCGCCGACCTCGAGCGCATGGGCGACCTCGCCGCGCACATCGCCAAGGTGGCGCGCATGCGGTTCCCCGACCACGCGGTGCCGCAGGAGGTGCGCCCGTCCTTCCTGGAGGCCGGCAACGTGGCCGAGCTGCTCATCGCGAAGACGGCGACGGTGATCGCGAAGCGGGACATCGAGGCGGCGCGGGAGCTGGAGACCGACGACGACGCGATGGACCAGATCCACCGCGGCCTGTTCCGCCAGCTGCTGAGCGAGACCTGGCCGCACGGCATCGAGTCGGCCATCGACATCACGCTGCTGGGTCGCTACTACGAGCGCTTCGCCGACCACGCGGTCAGCGTGGCCCGGCGGGTCTGCTACCTGGTCACCGGCGAGCGCTGGGAGTCCGAGGCGACCGCATCGTCGTCCTGACGAACGGCACCGCGGTCTGGAGCCGCTCCCTGCTGGGCTGAGCCCGGCGCTGCCGACTTCCCGGGGACTTCCCCGGGTTCCCCCTCCGTCGCAGCGCCCGCAGGGGGCGGCTCCCGCGCTTCCTCACCGACCCCTGCGGGGCCGGCCCGTCAGCGCTTGCCCTGGTTCTTGACGGCTTCGATGGCGGCCGCCGCGGCGTCGGGGTCGAGGTACTCGCCGCCCGGCTTCACCGGCCGCAGGTCGTCGTCGAGGTCGTAGCGGAGCGGCACCCCGGTCGGGATGTTGAGGCCGACGACCTCGTCCTTCCCCATGTCGTCGAGGTGCTTCACCAGCGCGCGCAGGCTGTTGCCGTGGGCGGCGACCAGCACGGTCTTCCCCAGCCGCAGGTCCGGCACGATCGCGTCGTACCAGTACGGCAGCATCCGGACGACGACGTCGGCCAGGCACTCGGTCGCCGGGCGCGCCTCCGGCGGGAGGAACGAGTAACGGGCGTCGCCGTCCTGGCTGTACTCGCTGCCCGGCTCGATCGGCGGCGGCGGGGTGTCGTAGGAGCGGCGCCAGGTCATGAACTGCTCCTCGCCGTACTCGGCGAGCGTGGCGGCCTTGTCCTTGCCCTGCAGCGCCCCGTAGTGCCGCTCGTTCAGCCGCCAGGAGCGCTGCACCGGGATCCACTGCCGGTCGGCCTCGTGCAGCGCCAGCTCAGCGGTCATGATCGCCCGGCGCAGCAGCGAGGTGTGCGAGACGTCGGGCAGCAGCCCGTGCTCGGCCATCAGCCGTCCGCCGCGGGCAGCCTCCTCGCGCCCCTTCTCCGTGAGCGGCACGTCCACCCAGCCGGTGAAGAGGTTGGCCTTGTTCCACTCGCTCTCGCCGTGGCGGAGCAGCACCAGGGTTCCCGTCGAGGTCGTCACGGCGATCATCCTGCCCGACGCCGCCGCCACGGGCAGCAGGGCCGTCAGGCCAGGGCCAGCTCCCGCTCGCCGTCGCGCGCCCAGCACACCGCCGCGGTGACCTCCTCGCTGCCCGTGGGCACGGCGAGGGCCGCGCCGCGGCCGGGCACCGGTGCGGCGCACCCTCGTCAACACTCCGTTGCGCTATCGGGTCACTGCGTGGCCGAGGACACCCGTCTCGGCCGGCCCGGCAGCCAGAGCAGCACCACCACCGCCGCGACGAGGGTCGCGGCCGCCGTCCCGATGGCCGTCAGGTGCATCGCCGTGACGAACGCCTCCCGGGCGGGCTCGATCACCGCGGTCGCGGCCCGCGCGACCTCCGGCGTCCCCTCGGCCTGCGCCCGGCGCACGGCGTCCAGCGTGGCGACGACCGACTGCCGGGCGTCGTCGCGCGCACCGGCCGGGAGCCCGTCGGCCACGGACCCCAGCTGTGCGGAGTAGGTGGCGGCCAGCAGGGAGCCCAGGATCGCGACGCCCAGGGCGCCGCCCACCTGCCGCACCGAGTTGTTGACCGCGGCACCGGCGCCGGCCTTCTCCCGCGGCACCACGGACATGATCGACTCGGTCGCGGGGGCCATGACCGCGCCCATGCCGAGCCCCTGCACGGAGAGCACCACCAGCAGCAGCCAGACGGGGGAGGTGAGGTCGAGCAGCTGCACCCCGAGGAACGACAGGGTGATGAGCAGGAAGCCGGTCGCGCAGACGGCCTTGGCCCCGAACCGCTCGGCCAGCCCGGAGCTGCGGGGCGCCATGAGCGCCATGCCGAGCGCGACCGGGATCAGCGCCGCGCCGCTCTGCAACGGCGAGTAGCCGCGCGCGCCCTGCAGGTAGAACACCAGGTAGAACGTCGCGCCGAGGAGCGCGAAGAAGTTCAGGCCGAGGGCTGCTGCGGCGGCGGAGAAGGCCGGGTTGCGGAACAGCGAGACGTCGAGCGCGGGGTGGGCCGACCGGCGCTGCAGCCAGACGAAGACGGCCAGCAGGACCAGACCGCCGAGCAGGGGTACGAGGACGCCCGGCGTCGTCCACCCCGCTCCCCCGCCGCCGTGGATGATGCCGTAGACGAGGCCGGCGAGCGCGACGATCGACAGCAGCACGCCCGGCACGTCCAGCCGGCCGGGGTTTGGGTCCCTCGACTCCGGGACGAAGGCGAGCACGGCGACGATGCCCAGCGCCGCCACGGGGACGCCGACGAGGAAGACCGCGCCCCACCAGAAGTGCTCCAGGACCGCGCCCCCGGCCAGCGGGCCGCCGGCGACGGCGATCCCGGCCGTCCCCGCCCAGACGCCGATGGCGCGCCCGCGCTCGCGGGGCGGGAAGACGTTGGTGATGACCGCCAGCGTCGTCGGCTGGACCGCCGCCCCGCCGATGCCCATCACCGCCCGCCAGGCGATGAGCTCCAGGGGGCTGTCGCTCAGCGCGGCGAACACCGACCCCACGGCGAAGATGCCCAGCCCGATCAGCAGCACCCGCCGGCGGCCGATCCGGTCGCCGATGACGCCCCAGGTGAACAGCAGGCCGGCGAACACGAGGATGTAGGCGTCGACGACCCACTGGAGCTCGCCCTGGCTGGCCTCCAGCTCCCGCTGCAGCGTCGGGAGGGCGACGTTGAGGATCGTGTTGCCCATGATCACCACGAGCAGGCAGACGGTCATGGTGGCCAGCACCCACCACCGGCGGGCGTAGCCGGGCCCCGCGCCCTCGCCGGGTGCCTCGGCACCCGGCTGCGACCTGTCCGTCGCCGTCACGCCCCGGGCGCCGGGTCGGCGCCCCGCCCTCCCGCGGCCGGGCGGCGCGAGGGGTCGGCGAAGGCCGCGAACGCCTCCAGGTTGCGCAGCGACTCCCCGCGCTTGACCCGCCACTCCCACTCGCGGCGGATCGACGTGCCGAACCCGATCTCGAGCATGGTGTTGAAGTGGTCGTCGGCGTAGCTGAGGACCGCCCCGAGGAGCCGGTCGAGCTCCTCGGGCGTGACGGCGGCGTGCGGCAGCCGGCCGGTCAGGTACACGTCGCCGACGGAGTCGATCGAGTACGAGACGCCGTACATGCGGGCGTTGTGCTGCAGCAGGTAGGTCCACAGCTGCTCGCGGTTCTCGTCGGGCTGGCGGCAGACGAACGCCTCCACGCGCAGCGCGTGGTCCCCGACGATGAGCCCGCAGACCGTCTTCAGCTTCTTCGTCCCCGGCAGCTCCACGAGCCACGTGCCCGGCCTCGGGTGCTCGTGCACCAGCTCGCTGTCGCGCAGGGTCCGGTCGATGACGGCGTCGAGCTCCTCGATCGTCCGGTTCACCGCGCGACCCCCATCCCGGGCAGGGCCCGCAGCGGCCCACCCCGGCGGTCGCGCACCGGGCGGGCCGGCGGCGCCGCCATGTCGGCGGCCGCGGCGACGTAGGCGTCGACGAGCGCCTCGGCGGTGCGGTCCCAGGAGAAGCCGGCCGCGTGCCGGCCGGCGCCCGCGGCCAGCAGCTCCCGGCGGGCGAGGACCGAGCGCACCGCGGCGGCGTAGTCGTCGGCCCGGTGGCCGTCGACCAGCACACCGGAGACACCGTCGCGCACCGCCGTCGGCAGGCCGCCCACGGCCGCCGCGACGACGGGGGTGCCGCAGGCCTGCGACTCCAGCGCCACCAGGCCGAAGGACTCGTTGTGGCTGGGGACGACCGTCACGTCCGCGGCCCGGTAGAACTCGGCCAGCCGCGCGGGGGGCTGCGGCGCGTGGAAGCGGACGACGTCGCCGATGCCCAGCGAGCGGGCCAGCTGCTCGAGCTGCCGGGGAGCGTCCAGGCCCGTGCCGCTGGGCGCACCGACCACGTGCACCTGCAGCCGGGAGCGCAGCGCCGGGTCGTCGGCCAGCAGGCGGGCCGCGGTGTGCAGCAGCACGTCGGGAGCCTTGAGCGGCTGGATGCGCCCGACGAACAGCAGCACGACGGCGTCGTCCGGGACGCCGATCGTGCGGCGGGCCGCCGCCCGGCTGTCCGGCCGGAACCGGTCGAGGTCGACCCCCGGCGGGACGACGAGGGTGCGCGCGGGGTCCGCGCCGTAGAGGCGCACCAGCTGGCGGGCCTCCTCGTCGGTGTTGGCGATCAGCCGGTCGGCCTCGGCCACCACCTGCTCCTCCCCGATCACGCGGGCGCGGGGCTCGGGGCGGTCGCCCGCGGCCAGCGCCTCGTTCTTGACCTTGGCCAGGGTGTGCGCGGTGTGCACCAGCGGCACCCCCCAGCGGTCGCGGGCCAGCCAGCCGACCTGCCCGGAGAGCCAGTAGTGCGAGTGCACGACGTCGTAGTGGCCCGGCTCGTGCTGGGCCTCCGCGCGCAGCACCGCGGCCGTGAACGCGCAGAGCTGGGCGGGCAGCTCCTCCTTGCCCAGGCCCTCGAACGGCCCGGCGCTGACGTGCCGCACGGTGACGCCGGGGGTCACCTCCACCACCGGGGGCAGCTCGCTGGAGGTGGCGCGGGTGAAGACGTCGACCTCGATGCCCTGGGCGGCCAGCCGGCGCGACACCTCGACGATGTAGACGTTCATGCCGCCGGCATCACCGGCACCGGGCTGGTCCAGCGGGCTGGTGTGCACCGACAGCGTCGCCACGCGCGCCGGGCGGCCGGCCCGGGGGAAGCGGCGAGCGGGCACGAGGGACCTCCGCTCTGCTCTGCGAGGGCCCCGACCGGCACCCCTGTCGGTGCTCCATCCTGCAACAGCGCCAGGATGGGCACATGTCAGGTTCCTCACCCCCGGCCCCCGCGGGGGCCGGCGCCCTGCCCGGTACCGGCCGCACCGCCGTCGTCACCGGCGCCTCGAGCGGGATCGGCGCGGCCACGGCCCGCCGGCTGACCGCCGAGGGCTTCGACGTCGTCGTCGGCGCCCGCCGCCTCGACCGTCTCGAGGCGCTCGCCTCGTCGATCGGGGCCCGGGCCCTCCCCCTCGACGTGACCGACCCCGGCTCGGTGGAGGCGTTCACCGCCGCCCTCGACCGCGTCGACGTGCTGGTCAACAACGCGGGCGGGGCGTTCGACACCGCGCCGGTGGCCGAGGCCGACCTGGACTCGTGGGCGCGCACCTACGAGGTGAACGTGCTCGGGACCGTGCGGCTCACGAAGGCCCTGCTGCCGGCGCTGCGCGCCAGCGGTGCCGGGGACGTGCTGTTCGTCGGCTCCACCGCGGGGCTGATCTCCTACGAGGGCGGCGCCTCGTACACGGCGGCCAAGCACGGGGTGCACACGCTGGCCGAGACGCTGCGGCTGGAGCTGTGCGGCGAGCCGGTCCGGGTGATCGAGATCGCCCCCGGCATGGTGAAGACGGAGGAGTTCTCGCTCAACCGGACGGGCTCGCAGGAGCGGGCCGACGCCGTCTACCGCGGGGTGCGCGAGCCGCTGGTGGCCGAGGACGTCGCCGACTGCATCGCGTGGGCGGTCACCCGCCCGCACCACGTCAACGTCGACCTGCTCGTCGTGCGGCCGCGCGCCCAGGCCGCACAGCACAAGGTGGCCCGGGAGGAGTGACGATGCAGATCCGCGAGGCGACCGGCGACGACTGGCCGGCGATCCACCCGATCTTCCGTGCGGTCGTCGACGCCGGGGAGACCTACGCCTATCCCGCCGGGCTCTCCTCCGAGGAGGCGCGGGCGCTGTGGATGGAGCCCCCGCCCGGACGCACGTTCGTCGCCGTCGACGGCGACCGGGTGCTGGGCAGCGCGAAGACGGGCCCGAACCGGCCGGGTCGCGGCTCCCACGTGGCGACGGCGAGCTTCATGGTCGACCCGGCGGCGCAGGGCCGCGGCGTGGGCCGCGCCCTCGGCGAGCACGTGGTCGCGGCGGCGCGCGCGGACGGCTACCGGGCGATGCAGTTCAACGCCGTCGTCGAGACCAACACGGCGGCCGTGCGCCTGTGGCGGTCACTGGGCTTCCGCGTCATCGGCACCGTGCCGGAGGCGTTCGAGCACCCCGAGCACGGCTACGTCGGCCTCCACGTCATGCACCTGGACCTGACCGGCGGCTGACGGCACGGTCGCGCCGGGTGGGGCCCGGAGGCGCAACTCAGCGGCTCAGCGCGATGGGGGGACGGCAACTGGTGGCGGTGTCGCCCGGTAGGGCGACGGGGTCGTCGGCTCGCGCTCCAGGGTGACGCCGAACCGCTCCCGCACGGTGCCGACCACCCGATCGGCGAAGGCCAGCAGCTCCGCCGCCGTCGCGCCGTCGGAGGTGGTGAGGGCCAGGCTGTGCCGTGACGACGTCCCCACCCGCCCGTCCCGGGTGCCGCGGCCGAAGCCGGCGTGCTGCACCAGCCACGCGGCGCTGAGCTTGACCAGGCCGTCGCCGGCCGGCCAGCTGGGGCACCCCTCGACGGCGTGCCCGGCCGGCACGACCGGGTTGGTGAAGAACGACCCGGCGCTGCGGCAGTCGGGGTCGGCCGGGTCCCAGACCATCCCCTTGCCGCGGCGCAGCGCCAGGACGGCGTCGCGGACGGCGGCCAGCGGCGCCCGCTCACCGATCTCGACGCCGAGGGACCGGGCCAGCTCCGCGTAGCCGACCGGCCGGGAGAGCTCGCCGGGGTGCAGCGCGAAGGCCACCTCGAGGACGACGAACCGGCCGGGCTCGCGCTTGAGCCGGCTGTCCCGGTAGGCGAACCCGCACTCGGCCGGCGCGAGCGTGCGCTCGGCCTTCTCGGCGCGGTCGTACACGCGCACGCCGGTGATGGTCTGCGCGACCTCCTGGCCGTACGCGCCGACGTTCTGCACCGGCGTCGCCCCGGTCGACCCGGGGATCCCCGACAGCGCCTCCACGCCGGCCAGCCGGTGGGCGACCGTGTAGGCGACCAGCGCGTCCCAGTCCTCCCCCGCCTGCACGGTGAGGCGATCGCCCGCCCGCTCGATCCCGCGGGAGCGGACGGCGACCACGTCACCCCGCCACCCCTCGTCCGGGGCGATGAGGTTCGAGCCGCCGCCGATGAGCAGCAGCGGGCGGCCGGACTCGTCGGCGTCGCGGACCGCTGCCACGAGCTCGGCGGCCGTCTCCACCTCGATCAGCCGCTCGGCGGGACCGCCCACGGCAAGGGTGGTCAGCTCCGCCAGCGGGACCCCGGATCGCACCTGCACGGGGACGACGGTAGCCCGGACTAGGCTCGCATCCGGTGAGCGAGCCGGGCAACGACCACAAGCGCCGGGCCTCGCTGTCCCCTCAGCCGCAGCGCAAGGCGCCCCGGCTGGCCGCGGGGCGGGCGCGGGCACTGGGCCTGCCCACCCGTGGGACCACCAACGCCAACCGGCTGCGCCGGGTCGACCGGTGGCTGGTGGCCACGCAGGTGCCGCGGCTGCGTGACGCCGCTCGTCCGCTCGTCGTGGACCTGGGCTACGGCTCCTCCGCCGTGACGACGCTGGAGCTGGTCGAGCGGCTGGGCCCGGAGGTCGCCGGCCTGGAGGTCGTCGGGCTGGAGATCGACCCGGCGCGGGTGGCGGCCGTGGCCGCCGACCGGGATCCGCCGCGGGTGGACTTCCGGGTGGGCGGGTTCGAGCTGGCCGGGCTGCGGCCGGTCCTGGTGCGGGCCTTCAACGTGCTGCGCCAGTACGACGAGGAGTCCGCGGCGCGCGCCTGGGACACCATGCGCGGCGCGCTCGCCCCCGGCGGGTTGATCGTCGAGGGCACCTGCGACGAGTGGGGGCGGCGCTCGGCCTGGGTGGCGCTGGACGCCGACGGCCCGCTCACCCTGACGCTCGCGGCGCGCGTCTCCGACATCGCGACGCCGTTCGATCTCGCCGAGCGGCTGCCCAAGGCGCTCATCCACCACAACGTGCCCGGCCAGCCGGTCCACGAGTTCCTGCGCGCCTTCGACGCCGCCTGGGCCGCCGCCGCCGGGATGAGCGCCTTCGGCCCCCGCCAGCGCTGGACGACGGCGGTGGAGGCGCTGGGCGCGCAGGGGTGGCCGCTGGTGGGCTCCAGCCGGCGCTGGCGGCACGGCGAGATCACCGTGCGGTGGTCGGCGGTCGCCCCGGTCTGAGCCTGCCTCACCCCTCGTCCGGCACCGGCGTCACCGGGCACTCGACCACCACGGCGGCCATCCCGGTGCCCGATCCGCTGTCGTGCAGCTCGCCGGGCTCCCAGAGGACGGCGTCCCCCGCCGCCAGCGCCACCCGGACACCGTCGCCGCCGGCCGCCCAGCCCTCCCCGGAGACCACCGCGAACAGCTGCCAGAGGCGCGTCTCGTGCCGACCCAGGATCGCGCCGGCCGCGAAGGTCACCAGGTGCACCGCGAAACCGGGCACCGGCTCCGGCACCCGGGCCGGCGAGACCATGGACACCCCACGGCTGCCGAAGGCGGTGATCTCCCGCGGCGGCAGCTCGATCCGGCGCACGTCGGGGACGGTAGCCGCCCGAGCGCCGAGGGCCCCCCGGGAACGCAGGTGGGACCATGGCCTGCGATGTCAGCGGGGACGGCGGAGCGCCGGATGGGGACGGCGCACCGGTGAGGACTCCCCCGGGGCCGGTCCCCGTCGACGGCGGCACCGCGGAGCTGCTCGCCGACGCCGACCGCGACGGCTCGTGGGTGCTGATGGTGAACGGCACCCCGCAGTCCCACGTGGACCTCGCCGACCCCACCCACCTGGAGTTCGAGTACGTCCGGCGGATCGGCCACGTGCTGGACCTGGCCGCCGAGCCCGGCGCCCCGCTCGACGTGGTCCACCTCGGCGGTGGCGCGCTGACGCTCCCCCGCTACGTGGCCACCACGCGCCCCGGGTCGCGCCAGCGGGTCGCCGAGATCGACCAGCCCCTCACCGACCTGGTGCGCGAGTTCCTGCCGCTGCCGCGCGCCGCCCGGGTGCGGGTGCGGGCCGCCGACGCCCGCGAGGCCCTCGCCGCGCTGCATGCGGACAGCGCCGACGTCGTCGTCACCGATGTCTTCGCCGGCGCCCGCACGCCCGCCCACCTCACCACCGTCGAGTTCGCCGGCCAGGTCGCGCGGGCGCTCCGGCCCGGGGGCGTCTACGCCGCCAACGTGGCCGACGGGCCGCCGCTGCGCTTCGCACGCGGCCAGGTCGCCACGCTCCGCACCGCCTTCCGGCACGTCTGCCTGCTCGCCGAGCCGGGCATCCTGCGAGGCCGGCGCTTCGGCAACCTGGTCGCCGTCGCCTCCGACGCCGAGCTGCCGCTCGCGGAGCTCAGCCGCGCGTGCGCCCGCGACCCGATGCCGTCGCGCGTGGTCGACGGCATCGAGCTGGACCGGTTCACGGGCAACGCCCGGCCGGTCCTCGACGCCGATGCGCAGCCCTCGCCCGAGCCACCCGCCGGCGTGTTCGGCCGCTGATCACCCGACCGTCTGCGCGGAACCCGAGGCCACGAGGACGAGACGAACTCGTCGCACGGACCTAGGCTGGCCGCGTGACGACACCTGCGCCGTACCGGCTGCGCCGGGACACCCGCCACAAGATGGTCGCCGGCGTCTGCGCCGGCATCGCCCGACGTTTCGGGCTCTCGCGCAGCGGCCTGCGCGTGGCCTTCGTGCTCTCCTGCGTGCTCCCGGGCCCGCAGTTCGTGGCGTACCTGCTGCTCTGGATCATCATCCCGGCCGACGACCGGCCCTGAGCCGGGTCGACGGGGCGGCCGCCTGCTACCAGGTGTTGTCGCGGCGCATCCCGCCGACGGCGGGACGCACGTCGACCAGGTAGACGATCGCCGCGATGACCGCGGGCAGCCCGAGCAGCGACAGCGGGGTCTTCAGCCAGAAGATGACCAGCAGTGCCAGGCCGGTGATCGCCGCCCAGGCCGGCTTGGTCAGCTTGCCGGCGGCGACGTACCCGGCGGCCGGCCGGATGAGGGCGTCCACGAACGCCCAGGCGGTCAGCCCCAGGGACGCCCAGTACAGGATGAGCAGCAGCCATCCGTCGAACACGCCCATGCCCCGAGCCTACCCGCGCTCCGCCGTCCGCCGGACCAGCGAACCGGCAGACTCGCCCGAAGGGAGGGGCTCGCCGGACGCGACAGGGCCCCGGACCGCTGGTCGCGGCTCCGGGGCCCTGGTCGGTGGCGCCGTGGCGTCAGTTCTTCTTGGTGGGCACCGCGGTCGGGTCCGCCGGCTTGGCGGCGCGGGCCCGGGTCACGCGGGCCGAGGTGGCCTTGGCCGGGGACTTGCGGGCGGCCGAGGTGCCCTTCTTGGCGGGCTTGGCCTTGGGCGCCGCGACGGCCTCCTCGGCGACGTCCTTGGTCGCGTCGGCGGCGTCCTCGAGCTTGTCCTCGGCCTTGGCCGCCGCCTTGGTGGCCTTCGCCGCGGTCTTCTGCGCGACCGAGGTCACCTCGTTGGAGGCCTCGACCACGGCCTCCGCGCCGTCCTCGAGCGCGTCCTCGAGAGCGTCCTCGACGGTGTCGACGGCCCGCTCGGCGCGACGGACGACGCGGCGGACACCGGGCTGGCGGCGCAGGTCCTCGACGACGACCGCGCCGCGCTCGGCCAGGGTCTCCACCGTGGCGGCGGCCTGGGTGCGGGCGGTCTCGACCAGCCCGGCGACGGTGCTGGCCAGCACCTCGGGACGGACGGCGTCGGCCAGCTGCTGGGCGGTGGTGCGGGCGGTGCCGGCGGCCTCGGCGGCCCGGGTGCGAGCCTCCTTGACGGCCAGGTCGGCCTGGACCTGCGCCTCGCCCGGCAGCGCCTCGGCGGTGCTGCGGAACTGCGCGACGACGGTGCGGGCCCGCTCGACGGCCAGGTCACCGGCGCCGACGAAGGCCAGCAGCGGGGTGCGGGCCTGCTCGGCGAGCGTGCGGCCCTGGGTCACGGCGAACTCGCCGTACTGCTTCACGGTCTGCGTGGGGGTCATGCGGAACTCCTCAGGAGTGGGGGGAGGGGGTCAGCCGGCGGCCGGGGACGAGGCCCGGTGCTCGCGGACGTAGGTCTCGTAGAGCTCGAGCAGGACGGCCTTGTGCCGCTCGGAGAGCGCGTCGTCGTTGCGGATCGCCGCCACGGTGTCCGGGTTCCCGGAACGCCGGTCGAGGATCCCCGCCTGCTCGTAGAGCGTCTCGGCCGAGATCTTCAGGCCCCGGGCGATCGACGCGAGGATCTCCGCCGACGGCTTGCGGAGGCCCCGCTCCACCTGGGACAGGTAGGGGTTGCTGACCCCGGCGGTGCGGGCCAGCTCGCGCAGCGAGACGCGCGCGGCGCTGCGCTGCTCACGGATGAAGTCACCTACCGACGAGCCGACCGCCGAGACGCTCGGTGCGTCGGCGACGGTGTCGGCCACGCTGCCGGCGACCCGGTCCACCCTCTCGCGGACCGTGGTCACCTGGTCGCGGACGAAGTCACCAGGGGTCTGCACGCCTTCGACGCTAACCCCGAGTGCTAGCTCTTGCAAGCGGAGCGGCTAGCACCCGTGGGTGATACCAGCCACACCCGGCCGGCGACCGGTCAGGCGTCCAGCGCAGCGGACTCCCGGACCTCGCCGACGACACCGGTCCCGCCGGAGACGGGTGTCCGCGCCCACGGGGCAAGCACCTCGGCGGGGACCCCGAGCCGGCGCAGCCCGGCCGCGAGCGCCGGCGTCCGCCCGCGGTCCCCGCCGTCGTCCAGCTTCAGCGCCACCGCTCCCGCACCCGGCACCGCCGCCACGTGCACGCCGTCGGCGCCGCCCTTCACCAGGAGGCCGGGGACCGCACGCATCAGGTCGGTGTCCTCGCGGCCCGAGCCGGCCACGAACCAGGGCTGGGCACGCATCGCGTCGGCGACCGCCCGCTCCCGCGAGCCGTCGGCCGCCTGCACCAGCGAGAGGACCCCGCGCGCCAGCCCGGTGAGCGGCAGGGCGTGCTGCGGCGCACCGCACCCGTCGACGACGACGGCCGCGACCGGCACACCGGCCGCCTCGCCCAGCCGCGCCTCGATCGCCTGCTGCAGCGGGTGCTCCCGCTCCAGGTAGCCCGCCGTCGGCCAGCCGGCGGCGACGCAGGCCGACAGCATCGCGGCGTGCTTGCCCGAGCAGTTCATGGCCAGGCGTTCGGGGGGGCGCCCGGGGACGAGCCAGGTCGCCTTCGTCGCCTCGTGCTGCGACAGGGCGGGCGGGCAGCCCAGGTCGTCGGGCCCCAGCCCGACGGCGGCGAGCATGCCGGCGACCAGGTCCCGGTGCCCGTCCTCGCCGCTGTGGGAGCCGGCACCGATGGCCAGCTCCTCGGCCGAGCGCGGCGTCCAGCCCGCCGCCAGCATCGCGGTCGCCTGCACCGGCTTGTTCGCCGACCGGGGCAGCACCGGCCGGTCGACGTCGCCGGCGGCGAACCGCACGTCCCCGTCGGCGCCCAGCACCACCAGCGCTCCCCGGTGCACCGACTCGAGGAACCCCGACCGCCGGACCTCGACCAGCACGGGGTTCTCCGGCCACGGTGAGGCGGAGGAACCGCCGCGAGCGTGCTGAGCTGCTGGAACGGTCACGCCTCAGGGTCCCATGCGGAGCGTGCGAGGCATGGGGGGAGGCGTGGTCCTTCTAGTGGTCCTCCTAGTGGCGTCCCTCGTCGGCGAGCAGGGCCGCGACGTCGGCCTCGCCGTCGCGGTACCGGCGGCCGAGCTCCGCGGCCAGGCCGTCCATGACCTGCTGCACGCCGCGGCGACGCTCCGACAGCCCCTTCTCGGCGTCGGCGAGCGCCCGCGCGGCCGCCTCGAGCTTCGCGTCGGAGAGCTCGGTGATCGCCGAGAGGTCGGCGCCTGGGGTGAGCGCGTGCACCCAGGACTCGTACTCCTGCGGGTCCGCCGGCTGCACCGTCTGGTGGCGGCCGAGGCCGTGGGCGGGGCCGCGCCCCTTCTCGGCGAGGATCTCGGGCAGCAGGTCGACCAGCGAGCGCCCGTCGTGCTCGGCCCGCCGCTGCAGCTCGCGCCGCACGATGTCCAGGCGCCCCTGCAGCAGCCGGCGGGTGTAGGAGAGGTTGACCTCCTGCTGCTCCGCCTCCCGGCGCAGCCGGCGCACGTCGCCCATGGGCCGGCTCACGGCGCTCTCCAGGAACGCCGGGTCCAGCAGCGCGTCGACGGCGGCACCCCCGGCGGGGGACGGCTTCGGACTCACGGGGGTGGCCTCCAGGTGCGGGACGCCCGGCGCACGGGCATCGGCGGTGGTCAGCGGCGGGCGCTGGCCGGAGCGTAGGTCAGCGCCCCCGACCTGCCCACCCGTCAGGCGGACGGCCGCGGCGCGCTCAGCCGATCGTCCCAGACCGGACGGCCCGGACCCGGTTCCGCGCCGCCACCTGGGTGTCGTCGAGCGCCGGCGCGGCGTCGTCGGGGTCGATCGCGGCCGTCGAACCACCCACGGTCAGCGCGGTGTCCTGGGCCACCGACTGCTTGACCAGCGCCAGGGCGATCACACCCAGCTCGTGGTGCCGGACGACGCTGCCCACCCGGCCGACCGTCCGCGTGCCCGCCAGCACCGGCTCGCCGGGGCCCGGCAGGTCCTCGCTGACCCCGTCGAGGTGGAGCAGCACCAGCCGGCGGGGCGGGCGGCCGAGGTTGTGCACGCGGGCGACCGTCTCCTGCCCGCGGTAGCAGCCCTTGTCGAGGTGGACGGCGGTGCTCAGCCACTCCAGCTCGTTCGGGATGGTCCGGTGGTCGTTGTCGAGGCCGAACCGCGGCCGCCGGGCCTCGACGCGCAGCGCCTCGTGGGCCGCAGCACCCGCCAGGGGGGCGCCCAGGCGGTCGGCCACGGCCCCGAGGTCCGCCCGCGGGACCAGCAGGTCGTGGACGGCGGCCGACCCGTCGCCGACCGGCGGCATGCGGCGCACCCACCCGGCACCGGCCGGCTCCACCGCGTACGGCGTGCTGGGCACGGGCAGCCCCGCCGTCGCCAGCACCTCGTCGGCGCCGGGGCCGACCAGGGACAGCACCGCCCAGTCGTCGGTGACCAGCCCCGGCTCCACGCGGAGCATGAACCGCATCCGCTCGAGGAACGCCTGCAGGGCGGGGCCGGCGCCCGGCTCGACGTCGACCCAGGTCGTGCCACCCAGCTCGGCGAGGACCAGGTGGTGCTCGACGTGCCCGTGGGGGCTCAGCACCAGCGCCTCGCTGCCGATGCCGTCGGCCAGCCGCTCGAGGTGCTGGCTGGTGATGCTGTGCAGCCAGGAGAGGCGGTCCGCCCCGGGCACCGCCAGGACGTCGCGGTCACTGCGATCGACCAGGCCGGCGCCCTCGGCGAGCAGCCGCTGCTCGCGCAGCGGGTCGCCGTAGTGCGCCGCGACGACGCGGGCGGACTCGGGTCCGGCCTCGAGGGGCACCGCCCCGGGCCGCGAGAGGAGGGGTGAGGGCGTGGTCATGACGACTCCGTTCCGGCGCGGTCTCGGCAGGCGCGGCACGTGCCCGACAGGGCGACGTGACCGACGTCCACGGTGAAACCCAGGTCGGCCGCCAGACGTTCCGCCGCCGCGTCGAGCAGGTCGGGGGCCGCCGACGAGATCACGCCGCAGGAGTTGCAGACCACGTGCAGGTGGGGCCGCTCCGCGGCGTGGTAGACCGGCGCGCCACGCCCCAGGTGGGTGTGCCAGACCAGCCCGAGCCGCTCCAGCAGCTCCAGCGTCCGGTAGACCGTCGAGGTGTCGGGGGCGCTGCCGCCGGGGCCGGCCTCCTCGCGCAGCCGGGCGCCGATCGCCTCCGGCGTCGCGTGCGGCAGCGCCGCGACCGCGGCCAGCACCCGGGCGCGCTGGGGGGTCAGCCGCAGGCCGCGGGCCCGCAGCTGCTCCGCCAGCGGAGCGGCGACGTCGTCGGTCCCCATGCGGTGAGCCTAAGCCCGCGGTGCGGCAGGCTGGACCCGTGAGCGAGCAGCGCAGGGTGGCGGTCTGGCAGGACGGCGCGGCGGCGCCGGTCCCCGCCGACCAGCCGGTCGTGACCGCCTTCGACCTCGGCCTGGCCCGCGGCGACGGCGTCTTCGAGTCCGTCCTCGTGGTCGGGGGGAGCACGCCGCACCTGCCCGCGCACCTGGCCCGGCTCGCCCGCTCCGCCGGTCTCCTGGGGCTGCCGCACCCCGGCGACACGGCCTGGCGGGAGCTGGTCGCCGTCGTGCTGGCCGGCTGGCCGACCGACGTCGAGGGCGTGTGCCGCCTCCTCCTCACCCGCGGGCTCGGCGACGGCGCGCCGCCCACGGCGCTGGCCCTGCTCGCCCCGGTCCCCGCGGAGACGGTGCGGCAGCGTCGCGAGGGCATCTCGGTGGTGACGCTCGGGCTCGGGGTGCCCGCGGACTTCCGCGCGGGGGCACCGTGGCTCCTCGGTGGCGCCAAGACCCTCTCCTACGCGGTGAACATGGCGGCCCAGCGGCACGCGCACGACCTGGGGGCCGACGACGTCGTCCTCACCAGCCTCGAGGGGCGGCTGCTGGAGGGCCCCACCTCGACCGTCGTCTGGGCCGCCGCGGGCACGCTGCACACGCCCCCGGTGGACAGCGGCATCCTCGCCGGCACCACCCAGGCGCGGCTGTTCGACGCCGCGCGCGCTGCCGGGTGGCCGACCGCGTCGACCCCCGGCACGGTCGAGGACCTGCACTCCGCGGACGCGGTCTGGCTGCTCTCCGGCGTGCGCGGCGCGGTGACCGTGCACACCGTCGACGGCGTGCCCCGCGGCGATGCCGGGCTGTCCCCCCGCATCCGGCAACTCCTCGCCGGGTAGCGTGAAACCCAGGTGCGCCGGGAAGTCTGGTCGGCAGCGCGTCCGTCGCCGGGCGCGCCCCCGACCCGATCCTGCCCTCCGGAGCCGCCCCGTGACGTCGACCGCCCCCAACCGCCTCTTCGGACGCGGCTCCTGGACCGAGGCGCAGCGCGTCGCCTCGGTGCTCCGCAAGGAGACCGTAGGCGGCGCCCTGCTGCTGGTGGGGGCGGCGATCGCGCTGATCTGGGCCAACTCCCCCTGGGCGGAGAGCTACGAGGCGCTGCGCGACACCCGGGTGGGGCCGGCGGCCCTGCACCTGGACCTCACCCTCGGGACGTGGGCCGCCGACGGTCTGCTGGCCATCTTCTTCTTCGTGGCCGGGCTGGAGCTGAAGCGGGAGTTCGTCGCCGGTGACCTCCGGGAACCGCGCCGCGCGGCCCTGCCCATCGCCGCCGCGGTGGGCGGCATGGCCGTCCCGGCGCTGTTCTTCGTGCTGCTCAACCTGGGCGGCCCCGAGGGTGCGCTGGCGGGCTGGGCGATCCCCTCGGCCACCGACATCGCCTTCGCCCTCGCCGTCCTGGCGGTGATCAGCACCCACCTGCCCAGCGCCCTGCGCACGTTCCTGCTGACGCTGGCGGTCGTCGACGACCTGCTGGCCATCACGATCATCGCGATCTTCTACACCTCCGCCCTGGCGGTCACCCCGCTGCTGCTGGCGCTGATCCCGCTGGCGCTGTTCGGCTTCCTGGTGCAGAAGCGGATCCGCTCCTGGTGGCTCCTGCTGCCGCTGGCCGCCGTCACCTGGGTGCTCGTCCACGAGTCGGGCGTCCACGCCACGGTCGCGGGCGTCCTGCTCGCCTTCACGGTCCCGGTCGTCCGCAGCGAGGCCGCCGGCGGGCCCGACGCCGGGCCGGGCCTCGCCGAGCACTTCGAGCACCGCATCCGCCCGCTGTCGGCCGGCGTGGCCGTCCCGGTCTTCGCGTTCTTCTCCGCCGGCGTGGCGGTCGGCGGGCTGTCGGGCCTGGGCGAGTCGCTCGGCGACAGCATCGCCATCGGCATCGTGGCCGGGCTGGTCGCCGGCAAGGCGATCGGCATCACCGGCGCCACGTGGCTGGTGGCCCGCTTCACCCGGGCCCAGCTCGACGAGAACCTCGGCTGGCCCGACGTCCTGGGGCTGGCGCTGCTCGGCGGTATGGGCTTCACCGTCTCGCTGCTGATCACCGAGCTCGCATACGGCGCCGAGAGCGAGAGCTACGAGCACGCCAAGGTCGGCATCCTGGCCGGCACCGTCGCCGCGGCGCTGCTGGCCAGCGTGATCCTGCGGCTGCGCAACCGCCGCTACAAGGCGATGTACCTGCACGAGCTCAGCGACCTCGACCAGGACGGCATCCCCGACGCCTGGGACACCGTCGACGACCGCGTCGAGCAGCCGGCCCGCGCGGCCGCCGCGCCGCCCGGCCCCGGCGCCACCCCCGCGACCGAGGAGCTGGGCGAGGAGGCCGCGCGACCCGGCTACGAGACGGTCGACGACCAGGCCGAGCACGAGCCGGAGTGGGAGGGCGTCACCCCGCCTCCCGGGCGCACCGCCACCCACGCCGCCGAGGACCTCGGGGACGACGACGGTCCGCGGCCGGACTACGAGACGGTCGACGACCAGGCCGAGCACGACCCCGACTGGTCGGGCACCCGCCCGCCGGGGCGCACGATCGGTCCCGGCAGCGGGAGCTGACCGCCGTCCGGCCGGTCCGGGACACGCCGGTCCAGGACCGGCCACCAGGGCGTTCGCTCACAGCGGAGCAAATCGGTTGCCGCTCCCGTGCCCGCGGCCGTACCGTCGTGGCACACGAGAGAGGAGGTGGTCCGTAACTTTGCTGAGCTACAGGACTCGTGAGGTGGCTGTCCGCTAGCCGCCGTCCAGATGGGCCGCCCGTTCGGATGGGAATCCGAACGACGGCATGATCGCCCGTCCGTCGATGGCGGCGAGCGAGAACCGGACAGTCACCCGACCCCCGGGCCGCCGACAGTTGTCCAGTCGGCCCGCGTGCAGCTTCCCTGTGGAGCGCCGCGGAGCAGCCCGGGGGTTGTCCGTTTTCCAGGAGGCGTACGTGCAGCTCGGCGGACTCCCCGTCGAGACCGACGTGTCCGCCGGCGCCTGGCTCGCCGAGGCGGTTGGCCGGGCCCACTGGGGCACGGTGGCCTCGCTCGTGCCGCCGGTGTTCCCCGCCTACGCCCGCGTGCTGCACCCCGCCTACCGCTACGAGGGCGACGACGACGTGGAGGTCCCCTGGGCCGCGGTCGCCGCGCTCAACGGCACCGTCGTCCACCCGCTCGCGCAATGGCCGGCGGTGACCGGCGGCTGGGAGTACCTGCACGAGGACAGCCAGCCCCCCGACTGGGACGGCGCCCCCGCGGAGGGGCACCTGCCCACCGCGGTCGCCGCGCGCATGGCTGCCGTGCTCGCCCGGCACACCACCGCGCCCGGGGACTGCCTGTTCGGCCGGTGGGCCGGCTTCGGCGCCGACGCCGCCGCACTGCGCGGTCAGCCCACCCTGCCGCTGCCCCGGGGCCGCGACGCCGTGCTGGTGCAGGGCCGGGTGGCCGACGCAGCGCGCAACCTGGCGCCCGAGCCCGCCGAGCAGAGCGCCAACCTGTGGTGGCCGGCCGACCGCGCCTGGGCCGTGGCCACCGACATCGACCTGATGAGCACCTACGTCGGCGGCAGCCCCGCCTGCGTCGCCGAGCTGATGGGCACGCCGGGGCTGGAGGTCCTGGCCTCCGGGGTGGACGACCGGGTCGGCCACGCCGACGACCCGGTGAACCCGACCCCGCCGCGACGCTAGAGCACCGCGAGCTCCGCCTCGAGGTCGTCCAGGCCCAGCGACCCCTGCGACAGCGCCGCCATGTGCCAGGCCTTCAGGTCGAAGGCCGCCCCGTGGGCCCGCTGGGCCGCCGCCCGGCCGGCCAGCCACGCCCGTTCCCCGAGCTTGTAGCTGATCGCCTGCCCCGGGATCCCGAGGTAGCGCACCAGCTCGCTGTCGAGGAAGGCGACGTCGGCGCCGGAGTGCTCGCCCAGGAAGGCGCGCGCCAGCTCCGGCGTCCAGGGCTGACCGCGGTGCTCGGCCAGCGCGCCGCCGGCGTCGTCGGGGACCGGCAGCTGCAGGTGCATGCCGATGTCGATGACCACCCGCACCGCCCGCAGCTGCTGGGCGTCCAGGAACCCCAGCCGCTCCGCGGGGTCGCGGAAGTAGCCGAGCTCGTCCATCAGCCGCTCGGCATAGAGCGCCCAGCCCTCCACGTTCGCGCTCACCGAGCCGACCGAGGTCTGGTACGTCGACAGCTGGGAGGAGACGTGGACCCACTGGGCCAGCTGGAGGTGGTGGCCGGGAACGCCCTCGTGGTACCAGATCGAGACGAGGTCCCACAGCGGGAACCGGGTGCGGCCCAGGGTGGGCAGCCAGGTGCGGCCAGGACGGGAGAAGTCCTGCGCCGGCCGGGTGTAGTACGGCGCCGCCGCACTGCCGGGCGGCGCGATCATCGCCTCCACCCGCTTCACCGGCTCGGCGAGGTCGAAGTGCGCCCCGTCCAGCTCGGCGATCGCCTCGTCCATCATCTGCTGCAGCCGCTCGCGGATCTCCGCCACGCCCTCGACGGCCGGGCCGTTGGTGGACAACCAGCGCATCGCCTCCAGCGGGGTGGCGCCCGGGCGCACCTTCTCCGCCTCGATCCGCTGCTCGGCGAGGATCCGCCGGTGCTCGGCCCAGCCCCAGGCGTAGACCTCCTCCAGCCCGCCACCCGAGCCGAGGTCCGACCCGGTCCAGCGGCGCACCGCCCGGGTGTAGCGCTCGCGGCCCACGGCGTCGGGCACGTCCTCGGTGCGCGGGCCGTACTCGTCGCGCAGGTGGTCGCGGATCGCGGCCACCGCGGCGTCGGCGGCCTCGGCGGCCGACCGCAGCTGCGGTTGCAGCGCCTCCGGGCCGGCGGCCACGAACGTCGCGAAGTAGGGACCGGCCAGCCACTGGTCCAGCTGCTCGACGACGGTGCGCACCTGGCGCGGGGCCACGAGCAGGTTCCGCCGGGCGGCCTCCTCCAGCGTCTCCCGGTAGGCGCGGTAGGCGTCCGGGACACGGGCCAGGCGCCGAGCGAGGACGGACCAGTCCTCCTCCGACGCCGCCGGCATCATGCTGAACACCTGGCGCACCGAGTGCACCGGGCTGAAGAGGTTGTTCAGCGAGCGGTAGGGCTCCCCCACGGCGTGCGCGTCCAGCTCGGCAGTGAGCCGCTCGCGCAGCAGCCGGGCGCACCGGCGCTCGACCGGGTCGTCGCCGAGCGCGGGGTCGGCAGCCAGCACCCGGTCCAGCTCGGTGAGCGTCTCGCGCGCCAGCGCCGCCTCGGCCTCGATGCCCGCCGGCGACAGGTCCGGGAGCCGGTCGTCACCGGGGCGCACGCCGAGCGCCGTGGCCAGGATCGGGTCGAGCTCGGCGGCCCGCGCGACGTAGGCGTCGGCGACCTGGCGAGGAGTCGTGGCGCGGCTCGTGCCGGCCGTCATCGGATGCGCTCCAGGCGGGCCGACATGACCGGGCGGGGCGGCTGCTCCCCCAGGGCGCGGTCGATGGCGTACATCAGCGCCCCCTCGACGATGCCGTAGAGCCGCACCGACCGGGTGACCTCGGCTGCGTCGGGCGTGCGCGCCAGCACGTCGCTGGTGAGCTCCCAGCTGGTGGTGGTGCGGGCGGTGCCGACGTAGATCTCCACGAGCCCGTCGGGGCTGGCCACCAGCAGCTCGACGTCGTCGTTCCCGCGGGGGCGCCAGAAGCCGGACTCCCGGACGTCCGGCCCCACGATCCTCCCGTCGTCGGTGAGCCGCCAGGTGCGCGACTCGTACGCCAGGAAGCCCCGTCCGTCGTGGGCGAACCGGATCCACTGGCCGAACCGGTGGTCGCCGCCGGTGCCGGCCGCCTGGCCCTCCCCGTGCCACTCCCCCAGCAGGGGCAGCACCGCGAGGAGCTGCTCGGAGACCTCCGGCCCGCTGCGGACGTCGGCGGTGTCGGGCACCGGCAGTTCGGTCGGGCCGCTCATCGCCGGCCCGCCTTCGGGCCGCGCGCGAGCCGGAGGGCGCCGTAGCCCAGCGCCGCGGCGCCGGACGCCGTCAGGGTGACCAGGAGCCAGGCAGAGACCATGGGAACCACCGTAGTGACGGCGGGGCGACCGGTCCTCAGGCGGCCACCGGTGCGTGCTCCGCGGTCGCGGCGACCACCTCGGCCCACGGGGTCGGCGCGATGCCGAACGTCGCCGTCGTGTCCGCCGCGTCGACCACGTACTCCTGGTCGAACTGGTGCCGCACGGCGACGACCTCCCGCATGAGCGGCGAGAGCAGCCCCACCGCGCGCAGCACCGGCCAGGGCACGCCGCGGACGGTCGGCGCCGGGGCGGACATGGCCGCCGCCAGGTCGGTGAGGGCGGCGCGCTGGGAGCGCGGTGGGGCGCTCGGCACGTGCCAGGCCCGGCCGAGGGCGCGCTCGTCGGTGCCCAGGGTGGCCAGGGTGGTGGCGACGTCGGGGAGGTAGGCCCAGCTGCGGGGAGCGTCGGGGTCCCCGATCACCCAGGCGGTGCGACCGCGCCGGAGGGCGGGGAGCTGGCGCATCAGGTGGGACTGCGCAGCCGGCACCTGCGGTCCGACGAAGTCCGCGGCGCGGGCCTCGGTGATCCGCACCCGGCCGGCCTGGTGGGCGGCCAGCGCCTGCTGCCACATGCGCGCCCGGACGAGCCCCTTGGTGTCGGTGGCGGCCAGCGGCGTCCGCGGCGTCATGGGCCCGTGGGGGCGCCCGTAGGGGTAGAGGTTGGACATGGTGACCAGGACGGCGCCGGTGCGCTCGGCGGCCAGGAGCAGCGCGTCCGCGACCGGCGGCCAGTCGGTGGCCCACCGGTGGTAGGCGGGGTTCACCGCGTTGTAGAGCGCGGCCGCGCCGCGGGCGGCGTCCGCGAGGGCCCCGGCATCGGCGGCGTCCACCTGCCGGTGCTCGAGCCCGTCCGCGGAGACCCCGCCGCTCCGGGAGAGGACGCGCACGTCGTGCCCGCGCTCCCGCAGTTCCCGGGCGGTGGTCAGGCCGACCGGCCCCTTGCCGACGACGACGTGCAGTGCCATGGGTGCTCCCCGGTGGTCTTGATGTGAGCGGTGCTCTCGTTGTGGGGCAATGCTCGCGCTGGCGACCGGTGCGTGTCAAGAGCACTGCTCTCGCTTGCGCGCACTGCTCCGAAGCGGCACGCTGGGCCGGTGCCCACCGCCCGGGAGCGCGTCCGCGCCGAGATCACCGCCGAGATCGCCGACGCGGCCCGGCGGCAGCTCGCCGCGGTCGGTGCGGCCGGGCTCTCCCTGCGGGCGGTGGCCCGCGAGCTCGGCATGGCGTCCTCCGCCGTGTACCGCTACGTCCCCAGCCGCGACGAGCTGCTGACCCGGTTGATCATCGACGGCTACGACGACCTGGGCGCCGCCGCCGAGGCCGCCGACGTCCCCTCCGATCCGCCACGCCGGCGCTGGCTGGCCGTCTGCCGGGCGGTGCGCGGGTGGGCTCTGGAGCACCCGCACGAGTACGCGCTGCTGTACGGGTCGCCCGTCCCGGGGTACGAGGCGCCGGCCGAGACCGTGCCCGCCGCCGCCCGCGCAGGCGTGGTCCTCGGGCGCATCCTGGGCGATGCCGCCCGCTCCGGGGCGCTCCCCGAGGCCGCCGGCGAGCGCGATCCGGGCCTGATCAGCGACGGCGCGGTCGCGATCCTGGGTGGCGAGCACCCGGCCCTCGACGAGACGGTGCGCGTGCGTGCCCTGCTGGCCTGGAGCTCGATGTTCGGTGCCATCAGCTTCGAGCTGTTCGGCCACCTGGTGGGCTCGGTGGTCGACCGCGACCGCTGGTTCGACCGCGCCATGGCCGAGCTCGCCGGCTCGCTCGGCCTCTGACCGGCCACCGGCGCGGGCCGGGTGAGGCCGACCCGACAGCCCGGGTTGCTGGTGAGCCGGGGGGTCGTACGGCAGGCTGGACCGGCCCCGCGCACGCGGGAGACAGTGGGAGGAGCGGACATCGGGATGGCCCAGGCCGGCCGCAGCGCGGCGCAGATCACGGGCGAGGAGTCGCTGCCCGGGACGCCGTCGTGGTTCTCGGTGCTGCAGGACTCCTCGCTGCTGCTCGCCGCGGTCTGCGACACGGGGGGCACGCTGCTCACCGCCAACCGGCTGGCGCTGGAGGACTGCGGCTTCGACCGCCGCGACCAGCTGGGCCGGCTGCTGTGGGACGTCGGCTGGTGGGCCGGCGACCCCGAGGCCCGCGCCCGGGTCACCGCCTGGTGCCAGCAGGTGGCCACCGGTGGCGAGCCGGTGCGTGCGGCCACCGGCTTCTTCCTGGCCGACGGGACGCGGCGGGTCGCCGACCTGACCCTGCAACTGGTGAGCGAGGGCACGCAGGAGGAGTACCTGCTGGTCACCGGCCTGGACGTCACCGAGCGGCTGGAGAACGAACGCCTCACCGCCGAGGCGCGCGCGGCCGGTGCCGAGGCGACCACGCTGCGCCAGGTCGCCACCGCGCGCGCCCGGGACCTCGAGGTGCTGCAGGAGACCGAGGCCAAGCTCACCCGGGCGCTCGCGATCACCGAGCGGGTGCTGGCCAACGTCGCCGACGGCATCTACGGCCTCGACGTCGACGGCCGGGTCGAGTTCCTCAACCCCGCCGCGGCCCGGCTCACCGGCTACCCGCCCGGCGAGCAGCTCGGCAAGGACCAGCACGCCCTCATCCACGGCACGCGCCCGGACGGCTCGCCCTACCCGCGCGAGGAGTGCCCGGTCTGGCGGGCCCTGCGCACCGGCCGCACCGTCGTCGCCGACCAGGAGACGTTCTGGCGCAGCGACGGCACCCCGATCCCGGTCGAGATGGTCGTCGTGCCCACCGTGGAGGACGACGAGCTCACCGGCGTGGTGGTCTCCTTCCGCGACCTCACCGACCGGCTGGCCGCCCAGCGCCAGGCCGCGGAGCTGGAGTCCCTGGCCGCCCGGGCCGCCGCGGACCGCGCCCTGTCCGACCGGCTGCAGCAGTCCCTGCTCACCCCGCCGCCGGAGCCCGACCACCTGCAGATCGCCGTGCGCTACCGCCCCGCGGCGCACGAGGCGCAGGTGGGCGGCGACTGGTACGACGCGTTCCTCCAGCCCGACGGGGCCACCATGCTGGTGATCGGCGACGTCGTCGGCCACGACAGCAACGCGGCCGCGGCCATGGGTCAGCTCCGCGGCCTGCTGCGGGCGCTGGCCTACGCCGAGGAGGACGGCCCGGCGGCGACCCTCACCCGGGTCGAGCACGCGGCGCGGGGGCTGGCGGTCTCCTCGCTGGCCACCGCCGTGCTGGCGCGCATCGAGCGGCATCCCGAGGAGCCCGTCGCCGGCCGGCGGCTGCTGCGCTGGAGCAACGCCGGGCACCTGCCGCCGATCCTGCTGGCCCCCGACGGCACCACCACGCTGCTCACCAGCACCCCGGAGCTGATGCTCGGGATCGACCCCGGTGCGCCCCGCGGCGACCAGACCGCCGACCTGCTCGACGGGTGCACCCTGCTGCTGGTCACCGACGGGCTCGTCGAGCGCCGCGACATCGACCTGGACGAGGGCCTGGAGCGGCTGCGCGAGGCGCTGCGCGACCTCGGCCGCACCCACTTGGAAGAGCTGCTGGACACCGTCCTCACCCGGCTGGTGCCCGACGCCGGGGCCGACGACGTCGCCATCGTGGCCGTCCGCGCCTTCCCCGAGGACCGGCCCCGGCCGGCCGAGGCCGGTCCGCGCCGGGTGCCGCCGGGTCTCGCCTGAGGGCGGCCCCGGGTGCGGCGCCCCGGGAACACCGACGGCCCGTCCCCCGGAGGGAGACGGGCCGTCGGACACCACCGCGTCAGGCGATCGGGACCGTGGTCTCGTTCAGCCCCACCTCGGCGGCGAGCTCGCGCTCTCCCTTGCCGACCGCGGCCAGGGCGCGCAGCTTCCACGGCCCGGGGGCGGCGAAGAACCGGAACTCACCCTCGGGGCTGGTGACCACCTCGGCGGTGAACTCGTCGGTCGAGTCCAGCAGCCGGACGTATGCCCCGGCCACCGGGGCGCCGTCGTGCCACACCGAACCCTGGATGACCGTCTGCGTGCTCAGGTCGATCCCGTCGAGGGAACCGCCCTGCTTCGGCGCTCCGCACATGTCAGCTCACTTCTCGATCGGGACGCCGACGAGGGAGCCGTACTCCACCCAGCTGCCGTCGTAGTTCTTGACGTTCTTCTTGCCGAGCAGCTCCCGCAGGACGAACCAGGTGTGGCTCGAGCGCTCGCCGATGCGGCAGTAGGCGATCGTCTCCCGGCTGTCGTCGAAGCCCTGCTCGGCGTAGAGCTTGGCCAGCTCCTCGTCGGACTTGAAGGTGCCGTCCTCGTTGGCGGCCTTGCTCCACGGGATGTTGATCGCCGTGGGCACGTGGCCGGCCTTCTGCGACTGCTCCTGCGGCAGGTGCGCGGGCGCGAGGATCTTGCCGGAGAACTCGTCGGGCGAGCGGACGTCGACGATGTTCTTGCTGCCGATGGAGGCCACGACCTCGTCGCGGAACGCGCGGATCGAGAGGTCCGGCTCGCTCGCCCGGTACTGCGTGGCCGGGCGCTGCGGAGCGTCCTTGGACAGCGGGCGCCCGTCCAGCTCCCACTTCTTCCGGCCGCCGTCCATCAGCTTCACGTCGGAGTGGCCGTAGATCTTGAAGTACCAGTAGGCGTAGGCGGCGAACCAGTTGTTGTTGCCGCCGTAGAGCACGACGGTGTCGTCGTTGCCGATCCCCCGGGCCGACATGAGCTCCTCGAAGGCGCTCTTGTCCAGGAAGTCGCGGCGCAGCGGGTCCTGCAGGTCCTTCTTCCAGTCCAGCTTGACGGCGCCCTCGATGTGGCCGCCGTCGTAGGCGCTGGTGTCCTCGTCGACCTCGACGAGGACGATGCCGGGCTGGCCCAGGTGCTCCTGGACCCAGTCGACGGTGACGAGCACGTCGTTGCGGCTCATGGTGGTGGTCCTCCGGATGATCGGTGTGCGGTCGGTCGGTCTGGTGCTGCAGGGACGACGCTGATCGCTCGGACCGCGGAACTCACGGGAGAGAGGGGCATCCCGACGGCGCGGAGAGCGCGTCTGGACGGCGCGGTGCCGCCCTCAGAGGGCGGGACACAGGCAGCTGCCGACGCGGCACAGGTCGACTGTGCGGCGCGAGGTCAGCAGGATGCCCACGGCGCGAGGGTAGCCGATCACCGCGCCCCGCCCACGTGGGCGTCCACCAGTGCGAGGAGTTCCTCCGGCCGGGGTGCGCCGGTGCTGCGCCCCACGAGCGCTCCGGCCCGGTCGAGGTAGAAGAGCGTGGGCGTCCGCCGGACGCCGAGCTCACGCACCTCGTCCAGGTGGCTCTCCGCGTCGACGTGCACCGTGACGAGGCCGGGTCGGGTCGCCTCCAGCCGGGCCAGCCGCGCCCTGGTCGCCCGGCACGGCCCGCAGAACGCGGTGGAGAACTGCACCACGGTCAGGTCCGCCTCGGCCGGTCGCACGCCGAGCCGTCCGAACACCGCAGTCGTGTCCACCGCATCCACCTCCGCTCCGGGCACCGGCTGGCACGAACCGGGGCCACCAGGGCGCTATTCCGGCCGGAGAACCGTGTCCTCGGCCACCGCGCGCACCTCGACGCCGTCCTCCGCGGGGGTCACGTCCGTGAGCCGGAGCCCGTAGGGCAGCTCCACGGGGTACCGGAGGTCGAGCAGCTCGGTGACCCGGCCGACGAGGGAACGGGGCACCTCGACGCCGGCACCGGCGACGCGGTCGACGTCGACGACGAGCTCGTCCCCGTCGACCGAGACGGTGCCGGCTGCGGTGAGCGGCAGCGTGCGGCCGAGCAGCTCGACCGTCCGGGTGATCCGGAGCCCCTCGCCCTCGCGCTCCAGCGTGGTGTCCCCGCCGAGCTCCCGGGCGAGCAGCTCGTAGGAGAGCGTCGCCGTCCCGTCGATGCGCTCGACGGGCACCTCCTGCACCGTCCCCGACCGCAGCTCGGACAGGGGCAGGTGCACACCGCGGAGGGTGACGTCGGCGCGGGTGCCCTCGGGCTGGCCCAGGTCTTCCGCGGTCAGCGAGACGTGGACCTCCTCGTAGCGCCCGCCGACGGCCTGGGTGAGGAACGGGAACCCGCGGACGTCGACCTCCGGGCGGCCGGCCAGCTCGTCCTGGCTCGCCAGCTGCTCGGCGACCCGGTCCTCGGCGAAGCCCACCGCGACCCGGTCGAGCAGGACGCCGACGCCGAGGAGCAGGACCAGGAGGACGGCGACGACCTTCACAGGACGGTCAGCAGGGCCAGGGCCACCGGGGCGCAGGCGGCGAAGGGCAGCACGACCTGCACCACGGTCGGTGCCCACGGGGAGAGCGCCTCCGCCTGGCCCTCGCTGGTCGTCTCGACGGCGAGGTAGCTGCCGGCCACGGCCACCAGCGCCACCACCCCGGCGACGACGGCACCGACGGCCGGTGCGCGCAGCGCACCGAGCTCGGCCAGGTCGCGGACGGCCCAGGCCGTGCCCGCGCCCGCGAGCACCGCGAGGACGATGCCGAGCAAACCACGGGGGACGCCGGGGGCGAGCTGCGGCCGCGGCAGCACCTGGTCGACCAGGTGGCCGACCAGGAGCGCGACCCCGGCCACCAGGGCGGTCGTGGCCAGGCGGCCGTCGTCGGCCCGGCCCAGCGGGAGGAGCACCGCGAGTGCGCCGACGGCGGTGATCAGCACGGCCGACCCGGCCAGCGAGTCGACCAGGTCGTGCCGTGGCGAGCGCAGCATCTGCTGCAGGACGGCGGCGAGGAAGCCGATGCCGAGCACGGCCAGCAGACCGCCCGGACCCGGGTCCTCGGGCAGCGCCAGCGCGAGGTCCGCCGCCACGGCGGCGGCCGTGCCGACGGCGAGCGAGGCCGCGAAGCCCTGCATCCCGGTGGCGAGCACCCAGGAGAGGACCAGCGCCAGCTGCAGCACGAGCACGGCGGCGAGCGCGCCCACCTCGCCGACCGCCGCCGGGAGGCCGGCGAGCAGGCCCGCCGCGACGACGGCGAGCCCCGCGGCCGACAGGTGGTGCGGTCGGGCCGGTGTCGTCGACGGGACCGCGGTGGGGCTCACGCGCCGATCGTCTCAGAAGCCCGACGCCCGATCCGCCCGACGAGCGGAGCGCTCGCTCCGCTCCCGGCGTGTCCGGGCCCCGGGACCACCCGTGCGGTGGCGGTGGGCCTGCGGGCGGCACCTCGACCGGCCGCCTCCGCGGCAGCTGGGGCTGTCCGGCAGGCACGTCCGCTATCCTGCTGGCTCACCTCGACAGCGTTGTCGCAGGTCCGGTCGGCGCCCGCCGGCCTCGGACCCCGGAGGAGACGACATGCGACTCGTGCTCATGACCGCCGCACGTCAGGCCACGACCGAGGTGCTGCCCGCCCTGGGGCTGCTCGGCCACCAGGTCCGCGTCGTGGCGCCCGAGCTCTCCAGCCTCCTCGACGGCGACTCCGGCGACGTGGTCCTGGTCGACGCCCGGTACGACCTCATCCAGGCGCGCACCCTGTGCGGGCTGCTGTCCTCCACCGGGGTGGCCTCGGCGCTGGTCGCGGTGCTCTCCGAGGGCGGGTTGGTCGCCCTGTCCGCGGACTGGGGCGTCGACGACGTCCTCCTGGACACCGCCGGCCCGGCGGAGGTCGACGCCCGGCTGAAGTGGGCGACCGCCCGGCGGCTGGCCGCGACCACCC
The DNA here is from genome assembly GCF_054051175.1 of Blastococcus sp. SYSU DS0753. NCBI lineage: Bacteria > Bacillati > Actinomycetota > Actinomycetes > Geodermatophilales > Geodermatophilaceae > Blastococcus > Blastococcus sp. SYSU DS0753. The sequence continues at coordinate 169,240 of NZ_JBJHAT010000003.1, forward strand.
CGGCCGACGGCGCCGACGGCGGGGTCACCCAGGCCGGTGAGCTGGTGATCGACGAGCACAGCTACTCGGCGAAGCTGCGTGGCCGCCCGCTCGACCTCACCTACAAGGAGTTCGAGCTGCTGAAGTACCTGGCGCAGCACCCGGGGCGGGTCTTCTCCCGCGCGCAGCTGCTCCAGGAGATCTGGGGTTACGACTACTTCGGCGGCACCCGCACCGTCGACGTCCACGTGCGCCGGCTGCGGGCCAAGCTCGGCACCGAGCACGAGGCGCTGATCGGCACCGTGCGCAACGTCGGCTACAAGCTGGACCAGCAGGTGGCCGACGCCACCGCCCGGGCCGCCGCGGAGGGCCGCGCCGCGACCGCCGAGGACAGGGCCGGCGCCGAACTGGTCTGATGGCCCGGTGATCGACGATCCCGACGTCGCCGGCGTCCTCGCCCTGCTCCGCGCCGCCGGCGCCGCGGACGGGGTCCGCCCCGTCTCCGAGGAGGGCGAGCTGCGGCTCCGCCACGGGTCCCCCGGTGGGCACGACCTCACCGTCCACGACGAGGACGGCGCCCTGGCCGGCTACGCCCGCCTCGACGGCGACACCGCCGAGCTGGTGGTGCACCCCGAGCGGAGACGGCGTGGCCACGGCACCGCGCTGCTGCGCCGCCTCCTGGACGTCGCCGGCGACCGGCCGCTGGACGTCTGGGCGCACGGCGACCTGCCCGGATCCGCCGAGCTGCTCGCTCCGCACGGGTTCCGGCGGGCACGGGTCCTGCTGCAGATGCGGCGGGACCTGGCCGGCATCGACCCCGAGCCGCGACCCGAGCTGCCCGCCGACGTCCGGGTGGTGCCGTTCGTCCCCGGCCGCGACGAGGAGGCGTGGCTGGGGGTGAACGCCCGCGCCTTCGCCTGGCACCCGGAGCAGGGCCGGATGACGCGCGCGGACCTCGAGCTGCGCGAGGCCGAGCCGTGGTTCGACCCGGAGGGCTTCCTGATGGCCTGGCGGGGGGATCCGGGAGCCGGCGAGCTGCTCGGCTTCCACTGGACCAAGGTGCACCCGGCCGGGGACGCCGGTCCCGAGCCGGTCGGGGAGATCTACGTGCTCGGCGTCGACCCGGCGGCCCAGGGGCTGAGGCTCGGTCGGGCACTCACCGATCTGGGTCTGGCACACCTGCGCCGGCAGGGCCTCGAGGAGGTGCTGCTGTACGTCGAGGAGGACAACGCGGCGGCGGTGCGCTTGTACGAGGGGCGGGGGTTCCGCCGGTTCGCCGTCGACGTCGCGTGGCACCGGGAGTCGCAGCGCTCCTGAGGCCGTCGGCGGCTACGGGGCGGGAGCGCTCAGGACGACGTGGCGGAACCCCGACGGGCCGGGTCACCGCGGTACGCCGACTGGTCGTCGTCCTCCCCGAGGAGGTGGTCCCGGAGGAAGGTCTTCGGGTGGTAGCGGCGGAGGTCGACGTCGCGGAGGTGTTCGAAGTCCCCGCCGAGGGTGTCGTGCAGCTGTCCGCGCACACCGGTCACCGCACCCCGCACCCGCTTCAGGCCGCCGGCGGCGTCCTTCGCCAGGTCCGGCAGCCGCTCCGGGCCGAAGATGAACAGCGCGGCCAGGCCGAGGACGACGATCTCGCCCCACCCGATGGAGCTGAACACCGGCGCTCCCTTCAGGATCGATCAGCGGACAGGACTCAGCCCAGGGCGGGGACCGCGTGCCCGACGGCGGCCTCGGTGGCGATCTCCCCCGCCCAGCTCCGGACGGCTCCCCAGTTCCGGAGATCGCCTCCCGCGCCGCCGGTCGGCCAGACGCTCCGTTCGGCGGCCGAGAGCAGCCGCCGCTCCAGCCGGCCGCTGAACAGGCGGTGACCGCGGGCCCCGATGCGGTCACCGAAGGAGCGCGCGTCCCCGTCGCCACCGTCGGAGCACCCCGGGTGGCTGGCGCCCAGTCCGCTGGAGAACAGCCACGTCGGGCGGCGGAGCAGCTCCGGGGCGACGGCCTCGACGTAGCGCCGGGCCGGCTCCAGCCAGCGGCCCGAGTAGACGGCGCTGCCGAGCACGACGGCGTCGAAGTCGGCCGGGTCGGGCAGCAGCTCCACCGGGGCCAGGGTCGCGGACAACCGACCGCTGCGTCCCGCAGGCGATGCGGACAACCCCCGGGCCAGCTCGGCGGCGATCTCCCTGGTCGACCCGTGCCGGCTGGCGAAGGCCACCAGCACGCGGGGACCACCGCTGCCGCCGGTCCGGGCGGTCAGCGAGGTGAGGAGATCCCCGGTTCCGGGAGGACAGGCCCGGACGGGCGTGGGGGTCGCGCCGGGGCTCGTCGCCAGCAGGTGGGTCATGACCGTGGACGCTATGCGGCACGGGACCGCGTCGGCGTGAACTCCGGGGGAACAGCCGCCGACCCCGGGAGAGCCGGTGCAGAGGGCTCCCGAGTCCCGCGCGCGCGGAGGCCGGCGCCGCAGGAGAACGCGCGGTCGACCGGCTCGCCGCCGGGTGAACTCGACGCCCCGACCGTTGTCCGAGGGTTCGCCCGCGGGCCGTCCGAGCGCCTCATGGCGTGCCTAGCGTCCGACAGGCCCTGGGGTTGCACCGGCCCCGAGGACCCACTCCGAGGAGACACGGTTCATGACCATCTCGTTCGATCGACGCAAGTTCCTGCAGCGCGGCGCAGCGGTCACCGCCGGCACGATGCTGGCCAGCGGCACCCAGCTCCTGGGGGCGCACGGCGCGCTCGCCGCCCCCGGCGCTCGCGGCCAGCAGCTGAAGGCCCCCGACAACGGCGGCTACGGCCCGCTGCAGCCCACGAAGGACCGGACCACCGGGCGGACCCTGCTGAACCTGCCGGCCGGCTTCGAGTACGCCTCGTTCGGCCACGCCGCCGAGTACGCCGCCGCCCTCGGCCTGCCGGCCGCGGTCGGTTCCGACGGGTACCCCACCCCCGGCCGTCACGACGGCATGGCGACGTTCACCGAGCCCCAGAGCTACCGGGGCATCATCAAGCTGGTCCGCAACCACGAGCAGGGCTACTCGCCGATCGACGCGGGGCAGGAGCCGGGGGACTACACCGGCCGCGACTACGACCGCGACCTGATCGGTGACCCGGCGTCGGCGTACGACCCGATGGCCGCCGGTGGGACCACGACCCTGACGTTCGACACGCGTTCGCTGACGCTGGTCGACAGCTTCATCAGCCTCAACGGCACGTCGGTCAACTGCGCCGGCGGCCCGACGCCCTGGGGCTCCTGGCTGAGCTGCGAGGAGACGGTCAACGGGACCCAGAACGGGTTCACGAAGAACCACGGCTACATCTTCGAGGTCCCGGCCAACGCCCCCGACCGGAAGCGGAGCCGCGGCCCCTTCCCGGAGATGGGCCGGTTCGCGCACGAGGCGGTGGCCGTCGACCCGGCCAACGGGACCGTCTACGAGACCGAGGACAGCGGCAACACCTCCGGGTTCTACCGCTTCCTCCCCAACAAGCCGGGCTACCTGGCCGAGGGCGGCACCCTCCAGATGCTCGCCGTCAAGGGTCAGCCCCAGCTGAAGACGTACGAGGGCCACAGCGACCGCGTGGGCCAGCCGATGCAGGTCGAGTGGGTCACCATCGACGACCCGGACCCGGCCGACATCACCACGGAGTCGGTCTTCAACCAGGGCTTCGCCAAGGGTGGCGCCGCCTTCGCCCGTCTCGAGGGCTGCTGGTACGACGGGGGCAGCATCTTCTTCAACGCCACCAGCGGCGGTGACGTCGGCGCCGGCCAGGTGTGGGAGTTCCGGCCGCGCGGTCGCTCCGGCGGCCAGCTGATCCTGCTCTTCGAGTCGCCGTCCCCGGAGGTGCTCGACGCGCCGGACAACCTGACCGTCAGCCCCCGCGGCGGGCTGGTCCTGTGCGAGGACGGCGGCGGTGAGCAGTACGTCCGCGCCCTCAACGAGCGGGGCGAGATCTTCGACTTCGCGCGCAACAGCATCGAGGGCACGGAGGACGACATGAACAACGAGTTCGCCGGGGCCTGCTTCAGCCCGGACGGCGACGTCCTCTTCGTCAACATCCAGACCCCGGGTGTCAGCTTCGCCATCCGCGGCCCCTGGGAGAAGGGCGCGATCTGACGCCCGGTACCTGCGCGGGGCTCCGGCACGCACGCTGACGCCTCGGTCCACCGGCTGCGCCCCGGCATCTCCCCGGATGCCGGGGCGCAGTCGCGTGTCCCGGGTCGTCCATCGCCCCGCCCGTGACTCTTCGATCCGCCGTCGCGCCGGCTCTGCCTCGCGGACACCGCACATCCACCCGGACCCGCGACCGTGTCGTCGTGCCCCTTGCCCCAGACCACGCCGGCCGGCCCGACGCTCCCGGCCGCTCCCGGACCCGCCGGCGCGGATGCGCGTCGATCCCCGTGGACGCCGGCGTCCGGGGAGTCCGCGCCCGGCACCTCCCCTCCTGGCCTTGCGGGTGCCCCCGCACGAGCCCGTCGACGTCGAGGCGCCCGCTCGGCCGGAGCGCTCGGTGACGTCGCCGCTGGAGCGGAGCCCGCTGCAGACGCCGGCGGATCACTGCGGGTGGGCTGACGGCCCTCGCGCCGACGCGGCGACCCGCCGGCGCCGGTCGTGTCGCCTGGTCGGGGCGCTGCTGGCCGCGGCGATCCGCGTCCCGCTGCGGGCAGGCGCCGGCGGGAACGGCCGGCGGCGGTCCGCCGTCTGCAGCGCCGCCGGCATCCTCACCGCGCTGGGGGTCCGCGTCGAGGTCGTGAACCCGCCGCGGCCCTGGCCGCGCCCGCGGACCGGCCACCTCGTCGTGAGCAACCACGCCTCCTGGCTCGACGGGCTCGCTCTGCTCGTCGCCGTGCGGGCGACACCGGTGGTCGAGGCCGGCGAGCGGGACCGGGCGCTCGTGGGCCGGCTGGCACGGCGCCTCGGCGTGGTGGTCGTGGAGCCCGAGCGACCGCAGTCGGTCGCGGCAGCGGCTGCGGAGGTCGCTGCACGACTCCGTCGCGGCGAATCCGTCACGGTGCGCCCGGAGGGAGCACCGAGCTGCAGCGGACCGGTCCTGGGCTTCCGCCCGGTCTTCTTCCAGGCCGCCGTGGACGCCGGCGCGGCGGTGTGCCCCGTGTCGATCCGGTACCGCACCGCCACCGCGGGGCCCACCGGCCGGCACGTCTGCGTCGGTGGCTCGCTGGGGAGCAGCATCCGACGGGTCCTCGCCACGCGGGACCTCGTGGTCGAAGTGCACCTGCTGCCCGCGCTGGAGGCGACCACGCACGACCGGAGGGCCCTCGCGGCGCACGCGATCGGTGGTGCCGGCCGGCCCCTGCCATCGCCGGACGGCAGCACACCCGGCCCCGCCCGGTCGAGCTCCACCCTCGGCCGGCCCGGGATCCCCGTCCCGCGCCGGCACATCCCGCCGGCCGCTTGAGGCGACGCCGACGGGACACCGCCGCGCTACAGCCCGACGCCGGCGCCCCGGCGACCGCGACCGCCCCGCCGGCCGCGGCAGACCCCTGCGACGAGCGGGGTCAGCACCAGGGCCGCGGGGAAGGCGAACGGTCCCAGGCCGCCGGCGGACACCTCGCCCGTGCTCACCAGGGCGGCCCCTGCGGTCCCCGCGGCGACGGCCGATGCCGCCAGGACGAGGACCCGCACCGCGCGACCGCACTCGCGTTCGGGGTCGCCGGACTCCACCGGCGGCTCCCCCGCCTGGTGGACCATCGACGCGCCCGCGGCGACCGCCAGCACCGCGGCCGCCAGCAGCAGCAGGACGGCGACCATCGTGGTCACGCCCCGCGGATCTCGACGCGGCCGGAATGGCTCCTCACGGGCCCACCGTCGGCGGTCGACGTGACCCTGGGGTGGCGCGGACGTGTCAGCCGGCTGGAGTCTGCGAGGCGTCTCCGGGCGCCGACCGCCCCCCTGACGGCGACCTCCGCGACGCCTGGTGACACCGACCCGGGAGGACACGCCCCGAGCCGCACCCGGTCTTGCCCGGCAGGCAGCGCCTGAGGGACCATCGTCCCTGGCCGACGTGACGCCGGCCACCCATGATCATCTCAGTCCTCTGCGGTCGTTCACCCTGCGTTCACCTGCCCTCGGTAAGCGCGCCACCTGAGGTCCCTAGCTTCGGTCGCGTCGGTCCCACGCTGCCCGGAAGACGTCCGGGCGAACCTGAGAGGCCCTGAGTTGAAGCTCAGCACCAAGACGCGCGCCACCACGCTCTCCGTGGCGCTCGCCAGCACCCTCGCGCTCGCCGCCTGCGGCGCGTCCAACGAGTCGAGCAACGCCGGTGGGGGTAGCGACGCCGGCAGCGGCGGCGAGCTGAGCGGCACGCTCGTCGGCGCCGGCGCCAGCAGCCAGCAGGCGGCCATGCAGGGTTGGACCGCGGGGTACAACAGCGTCCAGCCGGACGTGACCGTCAACTACGACCCGGTCGGCTCGGGCGGTGGCCGCGAGCAGTTCCTCGCCGGCGGTACGGACTTCGCCGGCTCGGACGCCGCGCTGGACGAGGAGGAGCTCGCCGAGGCCGAGGAGCGCTGCGGGACCTCCGGGGTGTTCGAGCTGGTCAACTACATCGCGCCGATCGCCGTGGTCTACAACCTCGAGGGCGTCGACGAGCTGAACCTCTCCCCCGAGACGCTCGCGGGGATCTTCAACCAGCAGATCACCAACTGGAACGACCCGGCGATCGCCGCCGACAACCCCGACGCGACGCTGCCCGACCTCCCGATCACGCCGGTCAACCGTGCCGACGACTCCGGCACCACGGAGAACTTCACCGAGTACCTGGCCGCCGCGGCGGCCGACGCGTGGCCGCACGAGCCCGACGGCGTCTGGCCGGTGTCCGGCGGCGAGGCTGCCCAGGGCACCTCGGGCGTGGTGAGCGCGGTCGGCGCCGGCAACGGCGCCATCGGCTACGCCGACCTGAGCCAGGCCGGCAGCCTCGGCGTGGCCAACATCGGGGTGGGCGACGAGTTCGTCGAGCCGTCCGCCGAGGCCGCGGCCGCGGTCGTCGAGAACTCCGAGACGCTGGAGGGCCGCGGCGAGTACGACTTCGCCATCGAGCTCGCCCGCGACACGACGGAGTCCGGCAACTACCCGATCGTGCTGGTCAGCTACCACGTCGGCTGCATCGAGTACGAGGACCAGGAGACCGCTGACCTGGTCAAGGACTTCATGGGCTACGTGATCAGCGAGGAGGGCCAGCAGGCCGCCGCCGAGGCCGCCGGGTCGGCGCCGATCTCGGACTCCCTGCGCGAGCAGAACCAGTCCGCGATCGACGCGATCACCGCCGCCGGCTGATCCGGCACCATCAGTGACGGCCCGGAGCGTCTGAGACGCTCCGGGCCGTCACTCCGCCCGCCGCCGGCGGGCACACCCGACGGGCACCCCATCGACGCGCAGCAGACGGAGCAGCGGTGACAGTCAGCAGTCCCCCGCAGGAACCGACGGCTCCCCGGGCAGTACGACGGCCCGGCGACCGGATCTTCGCCGGCAGCGCCAAGGGCGCCGGGATCCTCATCCTCGTCATCCTCGCCGGGGTGACCGTCTTCCTCCTCGCCGAGTCGCTCCCGGCGCTGACCGCGCCGGCGGAGGAGCTCCCGGGCGAGGCCGGGCTGGTCTCCTACGTCTGGCCGCTGATCTTCGGCACGCTGCTGTCCGCCGCGATCGCCCTGCTGGTGGCCACGCCGCTGGCGGTGGGCATCGCGCTGTTCATCACCCACTACGCGCCGCGCCGACTGGCCCAGGTCCTCGGCTACGTCGTCGACCTCCTCGCCGCCATCCCGAGCATCGTCTACGGGTTCTGGGGCATCTTCTGGCTGGCGCCGCGGCTGGTCCCCTTCTACCGCTGGCTCGAGGAGAACCTCGGCTTCATCCCGCTGTTCGCCGGCCCGGTCTCGGCCACAGGCCGGACGATGCTCACCATCGGCCTGGTGCTGGCGGTCATGATCCTGCCGATCGTCAGCGCCATCTCCCGCGAGGTCTTCACCCAGGTGCCCACGTTGCACACGGAGGCCGCGCTCGCCCTGGGGGCCACCCGGTGGGAGATGATCAAGATGGCGGTCATCCCCTACGGCAAGAGCGGCGTCATCGGTGGCGCCATGCTCGGCCTGGGACGCGCACTGGGCGAGACCATGGCGGTCGCCATCATCCTCTCCGGCTCGGCCGCCGGCATCACCTTCGCCCTGATCTCCAGCGCCAACCCGCAGACCATCGCGGCGAACATCGCGCTGCAGTTCCCGGAGCAGACCGGGCTCGGTGTCAACACGCTGATCGCCAGTGGCCTGGTGCTGTTCGTGATCACGCTCCTGGTCAACATGCTCGCCCGCTGGATCGTCAACCGCCGGGCCGACTTCTCCGGAGCCAACTGATGAGCACGTCGATGCAGCAGCGCAGCACGGGCGTCAGCGCCCCGGGCACGCCCCCCGAGCGGCGCGGGGAAGGCCGGCTCCCCCAGTGGGCGCCGTGGGCCTGCTTCGCCGCGGCCCTGGCGCTGGCGGCCCTCATCGGGTTCCTGACCAGCCCGAACATCGTCCTGCTGGTCATCTTCACCGTCGTCCTGGGCACCATCGCCGTCTACGCGACATCGCGCGTCGTCGAAGGCCCCCGGCGGGCCGTCGACCGGCTGGTCACGTGCCTGGTGGTGACGGCGTTCGGGATCGCCATGGTGCCCCTGGTGTCGCTCGCCTACGAGGTGATCCGCCGCGGCGCGGAGCGGTTCGACGGCGAGTTCTTCGGCGCGTCGCTCCAGGGCATCATCGGCGAGGGCGGTGGCGCCTACCACGCGATCATGGGCACGCTGATCATCACCGCGCTGACCACGCTCATTTCGGTGCCCATCGGCCTGATGACCGCCATCTACCTGGTCGAGTACGGCTCCGGCCGGCTCAAGCGATCCATCACCTTCTTCGTCGACGTCATGACCGGCATCCCGTCGATCGTCGCCGGCCTCTTCGCCTACGCCCTCTTCGTGATCTTCTTCGGCCCGGGGATCCGGCTCGGCATCATGGGTGCCGTGGCCCTCTCGGTCCTGATGATCCCCGTCGTGGTGCGGTCGGCCGAGGAGGTCCTGAAGCTGGTGCCCAACGAGCTGCGCGAGGCCGCCTACGCCCTCGGCGTGCCGAAGTGGCGCACGATCCTCAAGGTCGTCATCCCCACGGCGATCGCCGGCCTCGGGACCGGCATCACGCTGGCCATCGCCCGCGTGATCGGCGAGACCGCTCCGCTCCTGGTGACCGTCGGCATCACCAACGCCACCAACTTCGATCCGTTCGACGGCCGCATGGCCACGCTGCCGGTCTACGCCTACTACCAGCTGACCCAGCCGGGTGTGCCCCCCGAGCACGCGATCGCCCGGGCCTGGACGGCAGCCCTGGTCCTCGTCATGCTGGTCATGGGCCTCAACGTGGTCGCTCGCCTGATCAGCCGCTTCTTCGCCCCCAAGACCAGTCGCTGAGCTTCATCCACCCAGGAAGGGACCACCCCCGTGGCCAAGCGCATCGAGGTGTCGGATCTCGACATCTACTACGGCAAGTTCCTCGCCGTGCAGGGCGTGAACGTCTCCATCGAGCCGCGCAGCATCACGGCGCTCATCGGGCCGTCGGGCTGCGGCAAGTCGACGTTCCTGCGTGCGCTCAACCGCATGCACGAGGTCATCCCCGGTGCGCGCGTCGAGGGCAAGGTCGTCATGGACGGCCAGGACCTCTACGGCTCCGACTCCGACCCCGTGACGGTCCGCCGGCAGATCGGCATGGTGTTCCAGCGGCCGAACCCGTTCCCGACGATGTCCATCTACGACAACGTCGCTGCCGGCATGCGCCTGAACGCGAAGAAGATGAAGAAGTCGGAGACCGACGAGCTCGTCGAGCGCTCGCTGCGCGGAGCCAACCTGTGGGAAGAGGTGAAGGACCGCCTCGACCGGCCCGGCTCGGGCCTCTCCGGTGGTCAGCAGCAGCGGCTCTGCATCGCCCGCGCCATCGCCGTCGAGCCCGACGTGCTGCTCATGGACGAGCCGTGCTCGGCTCTGGACCCGATCTCGACGCTGGCCATCGAGGACCTGATGACCGAGCTCAAGGAGCGGTTCACGATCGTCATCGTGACCCACAACATGCAGCAGGCGGCCCGGGTCAGCGAGCAGACCGGCTTCTTCAACCTCAACGGGGTCGGGCAGCCCGGCCGGCTGATCGAGTTCAACCCGACCGAGAAGATCTTCAGCAACCCCGACGAGAAGGCGACCGAGGACTACATCTCCGGACGCTTCGGCTGAACGGCCCTGGTGCACGGCCCCGCCGCGAGCCTGCGAGCGGTGGGGGGCACCAGGGTCCTTCTACTAGCAGGTGACGGCGGCCGCCTCCGGCTCGGGGGCGGCCGCCGCCGTGTCCGGCGCGGCCTGGACCGGCTCCCGGGCACCGACCTCGACGGGCACGACCGTGGAGTAGCCCGGTCCGATGACCAGCTGGACCGTGTCGACGATCGCGTCGCTGGGCTCGATGACGGCGCCGGGGACCGCGGCGGCCACGGTGCGGGCCTGCTCCAGCGCACCCGGCCCGTACCGGACGACGCTCTCGTTCACGGTGCCCGGCTCGTTGCCCACCGCGCCCACGGCGAAGCCCTGCCCCCGGAGCGCGTCGGCGACCGTGGCGGCCAGCCCGGTGGTGGCCGTGCCGTTGAGCACGTCCACGGTGATCTCACCGGGGGCCGCGGTGAGCGGCTCGGGCGCCGCCGGCTCGGGGGCCTGCTCCGGCGCCGGTTCGGGCGCGGCCGTCTCCGGGGTGGCCAGCAGCTCCGCCGGCACCTGGGCGCCGTCGATGACCGCGTCGAAGAGCGCGCGCGTGCCCTGCCGATCGAGGACCACGTAGGCCTCATCGGTGCCGGCCGGCACGTAGCCGACCTGGGCGACCGGCAGCGCGGCGCGCTGGACCGCGTCACCGGAGAGGTCGCCGAGCGTGGCAGCGAGGACGCGCAGATCCCCCAGCGTCGTCTGCTCGTCGACCGTCAGCGCATCCGCGGCCCGGGAGAGGAAGCGGGTGAGGGTGACCGGGTCGAGCACCGTGTCCGCGGACATCGCGGCCCGGAGGGTGGAGGTGAGCAGCCGCTGGGCGCGTTCGGCGACGGCCGCACCGGTGACGTCGACCCCGCTGTCCCCCGGCTCCAGGAAACCCGACGCCGCGGCGCCGGACAGCTCGGACGGCCCGGCCGGGGGCGGGGTGGCCGCGGCAGCGGTGGTCGTCGAGGGAATGACGCAGACGGGGACACCGCCCAGGGCGTCGACCATCCCGGGGAGGCCGGCGAGGTCCACGCCGAGGTAGTGGTCGATCCGGAGGCCGGACAGCTGCTGGACCGCCCGCACCGTGCACGCGGGCCCGCCCTGGAGCAGCGAGCTGGCGAACGCCTCGGTGACCGGGTCGCGCAGCGTGCCGTCGGGCGTACGGCAGACCGGGGTGTCCACGAGCGCCGTGGGGGGCACGCTGACCAGCGCTGCGCGGTCACCCTCGGCCGAGACCGAGACGACCAGGGTGGCCACCGACGCCGCGCCCGTCTGCCCGGGGACGCCCGTACCGACGACCAGATAGGTCTCGGCGGCGTCCTGCAGACCCGGGGCGAGGACCTCGGGGCCGTCGACCGCGAGCGCGTCGACCCGGTCGATGCTCTGGTCGACGTAGAAGTACAGCGCCAGGTGGTAGAGGACGACCACGCCCACCACCGCGGCCAGCGCCGTTCCCGCACGCATCAGGCGGCGGCGACGCGGGCTGCGCGGAGGGCGGTCAGCGGCCCGCCGGCGGGTGGCGCCCGACGGGCGCGGCGGCGGAGCCAGCCCGGGGAGCGGGGGGATGGGTCCACTGCGCCGGGAGGGCCGCTCGTCGGGCGCCCAGGCCGTCGGTGTCCCGGCCGCCGACGACCGGTCCGGCGCGGACGGGACCGGGGGAAGTCCTGGCTGCGCACCGGCCGCCGGTGGCACCCCCGGCTCGGCGCCGGGGACCGGCGGGAGGCCGGGCTGCGACCCCGCGACGCGGCCGGGCCGGGCGGCGCCGGGGACCGGCGGGAGCCCGGACCGGACGGCGGGGGCGTCCGCTGGGCCGGCCGGAGGGATGCCGGCGCCGGGCCCGGAGAGCGGACCGCGCTCGGCCGGCCGCGGCTGGTCGCCGCCTCGGGCCGGATCTGCCGCCTCCCGCCGGCCATCGGGGGCAGCGGTGTCACCGCGGGAGGACGACGGCTGGGCAGAGCCCCGCCGAGCGGCCCGTCGACCACCGACGGCGTTGCCCTGCCGGGCGAGGAGCTGCTCGACGGTCACCGGCTCCGCGACGCCGTCGGCCGGGGCGCGCCTCCGGCGGGTGCGACCGGGGACGTCGCGGCCATCCGCGTCGCCCCACCTCGGCTGATCACCCACAGGTGTCGACACCTTTTCGTCGTCCGCATGTCCCTGCCTGTCGGTCCCACGATACGGGCGGATCTGCGATCGCCACGCCGACGCGCGGGCGCCGCTGCGCCGACGTGCGGCCCGATCGGGGCGAGGGGCGCAACCGAATGGTGGGCCACCGGCGCACTGCGTACCGTCCACACGGTGCGCCTGCCCTCCGTTCCCGGCCCGTCCGACGTCCTCGCCGCGGTGGGCGGTCTGCGCGAGGGCGTGGCGGACGCCCTCGCTCTGGTGCCGCGGGCAGCCGGCGTCCTCGGCCGCGTGGAGCAGCTGCTGGACCAGGCGTCCGGGATGGTTGCCCGCGTCGAGACGCTGCTCGACCGGGCGGACGTGGCGATCACCGGTCTGGACGACACCCGGTTGGCCGCGGACGAGGCCATCGTCGCCGTCGGCCGGACCCGGATCGCCGCGGACGAGGCCATCACCGCCATCGGCGACACCCGTACCAAGGCCGACGACGCCATCGAGGCCATGGGCCACACCCGCGCCAAAGCCGACGACGCCATCGAGGCCATGGGCCACACCCGTACCAAGGCCGACGACGCCATCGAGGCCATGGGCCACACCCGCGCCAAAGCCGACGACGCCATCGAGGCCATGGGCCACACCCGCGCCAAAGCCGACGACGCCATCGAGGCCATGGGCCACACCCGCGCCAAAGCCGACGACGCCATCGAGGCCATGGGCCACACCCGCACCAAAGCCGACGACGCCATCGAGGCCATGGGCCACACCCGCACCAAAGCCGACGACGCCATCGACCGGGTCGCCGGCACCACGGAACGGGCCGACGGCATCGTCGGGCGCGCGGAGGGGCTGGTCGGTCGCGTCGAGCCGCTGCTGACCGACTACGAGCCCGCGCTCACCGCCCTGGCGCCGTCCATCCGGCGACTGGCGGCCGAGTTCGACGCGACGGAGGTGGACGCGCTCATCACGCTCATCGACCGGCTGCCGCAGGTGCTCGGGCACCTCGACGAGCAGGTCCTCCCCGCGCTGGAGGGGCTGGAGAACGTGGGGACCGACGTCCGGGACCTCGTCGACACGGTCCAGGACATGCGGCAGATCGTGAAGGGCTTCCCCGGCTCGAAGCTGTTCCGCCGGCGCGGTGCCGAGGAGATCGCCGACGGCGAGGCGCGGGAGAGAGAGGCGGAGGGCGCCGGCTCCTGAGCCGACGCCCTCCCACCCCGGGCGGTCGAGGCGACCGGAGGGGCGTCCGGGCTAGGCGCCCGGACCGGAGCCGGTCTCGGTGGGGTAGCCCAGCGCGCGGACCACGTCGCCGATCCGCTCGTAGGTCTCCCCCTCGGGCAGTCGCTCCAGCTCGCTGACGACGACGTCGGGGGCCCGGTGGTCGCGGGCCGCCTCGACCAGGTCGGGGCCGGTGCTCGGGAAGTCGGCCCGGTCCAGCCACCGCGCGAGCTCGGCGCGCGCCACGACCGCGTCCTCGGTCATGCCCACGGGGGTGCCACCGACGAGGGTGCCGGCCGGATCGGCGTCGACGTCGGGGTCACCTTCGGCGACCGGCTCGACCTCGCGCCACTCGTGCGACCGGGTGGCCCGCTCGGCCTTCATCATCCCCTGCGTCTCGTGCTCGAGCTCCTCGTCGAGGCGCGGGTTGTGCTTGGTGCTGCGCGAGCCGGCGAACTCGCCTGCGGACTCGGTCACGTGTGCCTCCTGGTGTTGGGGCCCGGCACCGCCGGGCCGTGGATCCGTCCGCGAAGGGGGTCAGGCCTCGTCGAGGGCACCCGGCTTGTGCACCGCGGTGCGCCCGGACTTCTCGCTGCGCACCTCGTACTGCGGGTCGTCCTCGCTGGCGCGCACGGTGCGGCCGGAGGCCTCGGTGTCGGAGGTGATCTTCCGCTCGACCGTGCCCTCCGTCGTCGAGCCGTGGCTCTTCCAGGTGACGTGGTCACCCTTGTCGAACTCGTCGGCCATCGTGGTCTCCGTTCGTCGGACGGTGCTGCCCCTGCCCCTGCCCGCAGCAAGGCCCGGACACACATGCGCAGACCGGGCCGGCCGCCCGCCTAGGCTCGTCGGACGTGACCACCGCGAACGACGCCGCCCTCGTGGACGGCCTGCGCCCGGTCGACGTCCTCACCGTCGTCGCGGTCACCGACGTGACGCCCTCGGTCCGCCGGGTGACCCTCACCGGGACGGCGGAGGCGGTGGCGGCGGCCGGGCCGACGGTGAACCTGCTGGTGCCCCGGGTGGACGACCCGGCTCCCCGCTGGCCGCTGATCCAGCGCGACGGCCGGGTCGTGTGGCCCGACGGCAGCCACGGCGTCGCACTGCGCAGCTACACCGCCCGCCGGCAGGACCCGGCCGCGGGCGAGCTGGACATCGACTTCGTGCTCCACGGCGACGGACCGGCCGCGTCCTGGGCCGCGGCGGCCCGTCCCGGCGCCCTGCTCGGCGTCGCCGGCGCCGCCTCGCTCGCCGAACGCCCGGCCCGGTGGCTGCTCCTCGCCGCGGACGAGACGGCGCTGCCCGCCGTGAGCCGCATCCTCGCCGCCGCACCGCCGGAGACGACCGGTGTGGCCTACCTCGAGGTGGCCGGACCGGAGGAGGAGCAGCAGCTGGCCGCCCCACCGGGCGTCGACCTGCGCTGGCTGCACCGGGGCGCGACGCCTCCCGGGGAGAGCACGCTGCTCGTCGACGCCGTGGCGGCCCTGGAGCGGCCCCCGGGTGACGACGTCTTCGCCTGGGTGGGCGCCGAGTCGGCCGCCGTGCGGGCCATCCGGGCCGACCTGCGCGGTCGCTGGGGGCTCGGCCGGGCCCAGCACCATGCCATCGGTTACTGGCGGCGCGGCCGGGCGATGGCGCCGGCCGGCTGACCCGTCCGCCGCGTGGCCCGGGTCGGTTCCCAGGGGGTTCACAGGTAGCGTCCAGATCCACCGCAGCCGGCGTCCCCACCCTGGGGGCATGACGACGGCATCGGCGCACGCCACCGGAGGAGCGATGTCCGGCACCCAGCCCACCGGGCGCACGGCGCCGGAG
The DNA here is from genome assembly GCF_054051175.1 of Blastococcus sp. SYSU DS0753. Lineage (NCBI taxonomy): Bacteria > Bacillati > Actinomycetota > Actinomycetes > Geodermatophilales > Geodermatophilaceae > Blastococcus > Blastococcus sp. SYSU DS0753. The sequence continues at coordinate 184,612 of NZ_JBJHAT010000003.1, forward strand.
GCCCGCCTGCTCGTGGTCGACGACGAGCCGAACATCCGCGAGCTGCTGTCGGCCAGCCTCCGCTACGCGGGCTTCGAGGTGGCCACCGCCGCCGACGGTCAGCAGGCCCTCGCGCTGGCCGCCTCGTTCCGGCCCGACCTCCTGGTGCTGGACGTCATGATGCCGGGCCTCGACGGCTTCGGTGTCGTGCGGCGCCTCCGGGAGACCGGCCGCCACACCCCGGTGCTCTTCCTCACCGCCCGGGATGCCGCGGAGGACAAGATCTCCGGGCTGACCCTCGGCGGCGACGACTACGTGACCAAGCCGTTCAGCCTGGACGAGGTCGTGGCCCGCATCCGGGCCGTCCTGCGGCGCACGGCGGGAACGCAGCGGGAGGCCGATGCCCCCCGGATGACGTTCGCCGACATCGAGCTGGACGAGGAGACCCACGAGGTCATCAAGGCCGGCGAGGTCATCAGCCTCTCCCCCACCGAATTCAAGCTGCTGCGCTACCTGATGGCCAACGCCGGGCGGGTGCTGTCGAAGGCGCAGATCCTCGACCACGTGTGGAACTACGACTTCAACGGCGAGGCGAACGTCGTGGAGTCCTACATCTCCTACCTACGCCGCAAGATCGACACGACCGAGCCGCGCCTGCTGCAGACGATCCGCGGGGTCGGCTACACCCTGCGGCTGCCGCGCGGCTCCTGACCGCGATGGACGGGCAGGGCCCCGTGCGCGCCGGGGGGCAGCAGATCCCCCTGCGCGTGACCCTGGTCGCGCTCCTGGTCGCCCTCGTCTCGGTCGCGCTCCTGGCCACCGGGGCCGCCGCGACGTCCCTGCTCGCGGACTACCTGCAGGAGCAGCAGGACGACGAGCTGCAGGCCATCGTCGCCAGCAACCAGGGCCCGCGGCTGGTCAGCACCTGCCTCCGGGAGATCTCGGAACCCAGCCCCCTCTACGTCGCCTGCCTCCCGCCGGACAGCGACGAGCCCGTGGTCATCGGGGAGCCGTACGGCCCCGGCGTCCACGAGCTGCCGGAGCTGGACGAGGCGGACGTCGAGGCCCTCCGCGAGGGTGGTCCCGCGATCACGGTCGGCTCCGGCCGGAACGCGTGGCGCATGGCCTCGGGCGAGCTGCCGGGGGGCTACACCCTGGTGGTCGGCGAGGACCAGGGGCGCGACGGAGGGGCGATCTCCCGGCTGATCCGCATCGAGCTGGTCGTGGGTCTGGCGGTGCTGGCGCTGCTGGGCGCCGCCGGCTACGTCCTGGTGCGCAACAGCCTCCGGCCGCTGGCCGAGGTCGAGGAGACCGCCCGGGCCATCGCCGCGGGCGATCTCTCGCGGCGGGTCCCGGTCGGCGACGACCGTACGGAGGTGGGCCGTCTCTCCACGGCGCTCAACGGCATGCTCGCCCGGATCGAGACCGCCTTCCGCGCCCAGCAGGCGTCGGAGGAGCAGGCACGCGGCTCCGAGCAGCGGCTGCGCCGGTTCGTCGCCGACGCCAGCCACGAGCTGCGCACCCCGCTGACCTCCATCCGCGGCTTCGCCGAGCTGTACCGGCAGGGGGCCGTCCGGGAGGAGGCGGACGTCGCCCGGCTGATGCAGCGGATCGAGGCCGAGGGCAGCCGGATGGGGCTGCTCGTCGAGGACCTGCTGCTGCTGGCCCGGATGGACCAGCAGCGACCGCTGTCCCTGGCCCCGGTCGACCTGGCCGCGATCGCCGGCGACGCGGTGCACGACGCCCGCGCCGTCCAGCCGGACCGGCCGATCAGCCTGCACCTGGACGAGTCGCTCACCGACGTGCCGGTCGTGCTCGGCGACGAGAGCCGCCTGCGGCAGGTGGTCGGCAACCTCGTCACGAACGCGCTCACGCACACCCCGGCGGGAACCCGCGTGCAGGTCTCCGTGGCACAGGACCCCGCCGACGACGACGTCCTCCTGCTCCGGGTCGCCGACGAGGGCCCGGGCATGGAGCCGGCCGACGCCGAGCGCGCGTTCGAGCGCTTCTACCGGGCCGACGCCTCCCGCACGCGGGCGGCCGGCGGCACCGGCCTCGGGCTGTCGATCGTCGCCTCGCTCGCGGCTGCCCACGGCGGATCCGCCTCGCTGGAGACCGCGCCCGGGGCGGGCCTGGCCGTCACCGTGCGACTGCCCCGCGGTGGCCCGGACGGGGGTGCGACGCGTTCGTCGTGACCCGGCTTGCGACCATCTGGTGGTGACGACGAACGACGGCCACCCGGACACCGCGGCCTCCTACGACCCGGCGCTGATGGCGGCGTCCACCGACCTGGGGGCGGCGATCCGCGAGCTGATCGAGATGTCGGTCACCACGACGGAGCCGGCGACCGAGATCGCGGCCGCGACCGACCTGGTGCGGCAGGCGACCGCCCGCATCGCCGCCTCCCGGCGCCCGGCCTCGGTGCTGCCGGCGCTCGACGACCCGTCCGTGGGCCGACGGGTCTTCAATCCGGTCGTCGGCGCCGGGAACGCCCTCGCGCCGCCGCTCGTGGTGCGCCGGGAGGAGGGCGGTGTGGTCGCCGAGGTCACCCTGGGTGTCGCCTACGAGGGCCCGCCCAGCTACGTGCACGGCGGCATGAGCGCCCTGTTCATGGACCAGCTGCTCGGCAGCGCGGCCGGCGCGGCGGGCCTGTGGGGCATGACCGCGCACCTGGAGCTGGACTACCGCGGCCCGCTGCCGCTGGAGACCCCGCTGGTGCTGCGCGCGTGGGTCGAGAGCACCGAGGGCCGCAAGTCGGTCATCGCCGGCACGATCGCGCTGGCCGCCGAGCCCGGGCAGCCGCTCGTCGAGGCGCGCGGGATCTTCGTCATGCCGCGCCCGGAGAAGGCCCGGGCCTACTTCGGCGCCATCACCGACGTCGAGGGCCGGCACACCCCGCCCCGCCGGCCCGGCGACGCCACCTCGGTCCAGTGGAGCTGACCCCGGGCGGCGACGTCGCGGTCGCGGTGGCGGCCGCCCGCGCCGCGGCCACCGCCCTCCTGCCGCTGCGGACCGGCGGGCCCGGCGGGCGGGCGCTGGGAGACGCCGGGGACGCCGCCGCGCAGCGGGCGATCCTCGCCGTGCTCACCGACGCGCGCCCCGGCGACGCCGTGTTCAGCGAGGAGGCCGTGGACGACCCCCGCCGGCTGACCGCCGACCGCGTCTGGATCGTCGATCCGCTCGACGGCACCCGCGAGTACTCCGATCCCGCCCGGAGCGACTGGGCGGTGCACGTCGCGCTGTGGGCCGGCGGTGACCTGGTGGCGGCGGCCGTGGCGCTGCCGGCGCTCGGCGAGGTGCACGTCACCGACCCCGCACCGGTGCTGCCACCCCGGCCGGCGGGGCCGGTCCGCATCGCCGTCAGCCGCACCCGCCCTCCGGCCGAGGCGCAGGCCGTGGCCGCCGCTCTGGGCGGCGAGCTGGTGCCGATGGGCTCGGCCGGCTACAAGACCCTCGCGGTGGTGCGCGGCGAGGTCGACGCCTACGTGCACGGCGGCGGGATGTACCAGTGGGACTCCGCCGCGCCGGTCGGCGTCGCTCGCGCCGCCGGCCTGGTGACCTGCCGGCTGGACGGGTCGCCGCTGGTCTACAACGCCCCCGACCCCTACCTGCCCGACCTGGTCGTCGCGCGTCCGGAGCTGGCCGACGAGGTCCTGGCTGCGGTCGCCGCCGCCCGATAGCGGACACTGGGCACCAATCCCCACCGATCCGACCGGGTTGCGCCGGTCGGGTCGCCCGACCCCTAGCCCCGTGGAGCACGAGAGCGTGACGACGCCCGACTACCGGCTCAGCCAGCTGGAGACGCTGGAGGCCGAGTCCATCCACGTCATCCGTGAGGTGGTCGCCGAACTGGAGCGGCCGGTGCTGCTGTTCTCCGGCGGCAAGGACTCCATCGTGATGCTGGAGCTGGCCCGCAAGGCCTTCGCGCCGGCGCGCATCCCGTTCCCGGTCATGCACGTGGACACCGGGCTGAACTTCCCGGAGGTCCTGGAGTTCCGCGACCGGAGGGTGGCGGAGCTGGGTGTCCAGCTCGTGGTCGCCTCGGTGCCCGAGGCGATCGCGGCGGGCACGGTGAAGGAGGAGCCCAACGGCTCCCGCAACCGCATCCAGACGCCGGTGCTGCTCGACGCGGTCGAGGAGCACGGGTTCACCGCGCTGTTCGGCGGCGCCCGGCGCGACGAGGACAAGGCCCGCGCCAAGGAGCGGGTGTTCTCCTTCCGCGACGAGTTCGGCCAGTGGGACCCGAAGAACCAGCGGCCCGAGCTCTGGGACCTCTACAACGGCCGGATCCACCTCGGCGAGTCGATCCGGGTGTTCCCGCTGTCGAACTGGACCGAGCTCGACATCTGGCAGTACATCCTCCGCGAGGAGATCGCCATCCCCCCGCTGTACCTCGCGCAGGAGCGGGACGTCGTGGAGCGCCAGGGCATGCTGTACGCGGTCAACCAGTTCATCTCCCCGCGCGAGGGCGAGGAGGTCCAGCGCCGGAGCGTCCGCTACCGCACCGTCGGTGACGCGAACCTGACCGCCGCCGTGCCGTCGACCGCCACCACGGTCGAGGAGGTCATCGCCGAGATCGCGGTGACCCGCATGACCGAGCGCGGCGCCACCCGGGGCGACGACAAGGTCAGCGACGCCGCGATGGAGGACCGCAAGAAGGAGGGCTACTTCTGATGCCCCTCCCGTCCGCGGCGACGCCGGAGCACGAGCAGCGCCCGCACCACGGCGGCGAGCAGCACCACGCCCGTCGACCAGCCGGTCACCTCCGGCGTGCTGCCCGGTCGCGCGCCGAGCAGGTCGCAGACCCAGCCCGCCACCGCGAAGCCGACGACGTAGCCGGCGACCACGACGAGCAGCGCCGGTACCGCCGCGACCAGCACGAACACGCTCTGCCTCCCCGGACGACGGACCCCAGCGTCCGCCGCTCCGCCGTCCTCTGCCAGGAGATCTCCCGATGACCGCCGGCTCCGCCGACCAGCCCGGCGTCCACCCCGACGCCCCCATCGACGTCCACTCACCCGCGGCGGAGGCGGCGGCGGAGATCGCCACCGCGCGCAAGGACATCCTGCGCATCGCCACCGCGGGCTCGGTGGACGACGGCAAGAGCACGCTCATCGGCCGCCTGCTCTACGACAGCAAGGCGGTGTTCGAGGACCAGTACGAGGCGGTCGAGCGCGCGAGCAAGGGTGACTACGTCGACCTGGCCCTGCTCACCGACGGCCTGCGCGCCGAGCGCGAGCAGGGCATCACCATCGACGTCGCCTACCGGTACTTCGCCACCCCGCGGCGCACCTTCATCCTGGCCGACACCCCCGGTCACGTGCAGTACACGCGGAACATGGTCACCGGCGCCTCGACCGCCGACCTGGCGATCGTGCTGGTCGATGCGCGCAAGGGCATGCTGGAGCAGAGCCGGCGCCATGCCTTCCTCGCCTCGCTGCTGCGAGTGCCCCACCTGGTCGTCGCGGTCAACAAGATGGATCTCGTCGACTGGTCGGAGGACACCTACGAGGCGATCCGCGACGAGTTCACCGCGTTCGCCGCGAAGCTCGACGTCCCCGACCTCACCGTCGTCCCGATCTCGGCGCTGCACGGCGACAACGTCGTCCGCCGCTCCGAGCACACCCCCTGGTACCAGGGTTCCTCGCTGCTGCACCACCTCGAGCACGTGCACGTGGCCAGCGACCGGAACCTCATCGACGTCCGGTTCCCGGTGCAGTACGTGATCCGCCCGCAGTCGGACGCGCACCACGACTACCGGGGCTACGCCGGGACGGTCGCCAGCGGGGTGCTGCGCCCCGGCGACGAGGTCCAGGTGCTGCCCAGCGGGCTGACGACGACGATCGCCGGCATCGACGGGCCGCGCGGCCCCGTCGAGGAGGCCTTCGCCCCGATGTCGGTGACCGTCCGGCTGGCCGACGACCTGGACGTCTCCCGCGGCGACCTGATCTGCCGGCCCGCGAACGCCCCGCACGTGACGCAGGACCTGGACGCGCTGGTGTGCTGGATGACCGACGAGCCGCTGCGTCCCCGGCAGCGACTGGCCGTCAAGCACACGACCCGCTCGGTGCGCGCGGTGGTCAAGGAGCTGCAGTACCGGCTGGACGTCAACACGCTGCACCGCGAGCAGGGCGCGACCGAGCTCGGCCTCAACGACATCGGCCGGGTGCGGCTGCGCACCACCCAGCCGCTGTTCGTGGACGAGTACAGCCGCAACCGGGTGACCGGCCGGTTCATCCTGGTGGACGAGGCGACCAACGCGACGGTCGGCGCCGGGATGCTGGTCCCCGGCAGCTGAACGGGCGGTCCTGGCTCACCTCGAGGGTCCTGGCTCACCTGCAGGGGTCCTGGCTCACCGTCCACCGTGAGCCAGGACCCCTGTTGATCAGGTGACCTGATCAACAGGGAGCGGAGCGGGTTCCTAGCGCAGGGTCACCGGGAGGACCTCGAAACCGCGGAGGGTCCGCAGGTCGCGGCGCCGCGGACGGCCGGCCACCCGCAGCCGCGGGAAGCGCTCGTCGAGCGCCTGCAACCCGACGGCGCCCTCCAGCCGCGCCAGCCCCGCGCCCAGGCAGTAGTGGATGCCGCCGGAGAAGGCCAGGTGCTCCCGCGCGTTGGCCCGGGTGACGTCGAACCTCGCCGGGTCGGGGAACACCTCGGGGTCGCGGTTGGCCGCCCCCAGCAGCAGCGTCACCCGGGTGCCGGCGGCCACCGTCCGCCCGGCGAGCTCGACCTCTGCGCGCGCCGTCCGGCCGGTCACCTGCACGGGGCTGTCCAGCCGGAGCACCTCCTCGACGGCGTCGTCCCAGCCCGCGGCGCCGCTGCGGAGGAGCTCCCGCTCGCCGGGGTGCACGTCGAGCAGCACGACGGCGTTGCCCAGCAGGTTCATCGTGGTCTCGAAGCCGGCGCCGAGCAGGAGCAGCACCGTGGCGTGCAGCTCCCGGTCGGTGAGCGCCTCCTCCGCCGGCAGGGTGACCAGCCGGCTGACCAGATCGTCGGCCGGGTCGTGACGCAGCCGCGCGAAGTGCTCCGCCAGGAATCGGTGCATGGCCCGCAGCGCCTTCTCGGCGGCGAGGTAGCGGCGCAGCGGCAGGCCGGGGTCCAGGGTCGCGGCGGCCGCTGCGCCCCACCGCAGGAAGTCCTCCCGGCGCTCGAGAGGCACGCCGAGCAGGTCCGCGATCACCAGCACCGGCAGCTGGGCGGCGTAGGCACCGACGAGGTCGACCGTGCCGTCGCGGCGCGCCAGGTCGTCCAGGAGGCGCTCGGCCGTGCGCCGGATGACCGGCTCGAACGCCGCCGTCGCCCGGGGGGTGAAGGCCCGGCTCACCAGCCGGCGGAACCGGGTGTGGTCGGGTGGGTCGACCACGAGCATGGACGGCGGTTCGGCGACACCGGCCGCCGTGGGGTCGTCGCCGAACTCCAGCGCCCAGCGGATCACCCCGGGGGCGGCCGAACGGTCCCAGCCGACGCCGAACCGGTCGCTGCGCAGGACCTCCTGCGCAACGGGGTGCGACGTCGTCACCAGACCCAGGCTGCTGCCCGGGAGCGGGCCGCGGGCGCGCAGCTGCTCGTAGAGGTCGTAGGGGTGCTCGCGCAGCGCCGGATCACGCATCAGCCGGCCGACCAGGTCACCGCGGCGCGCACTGCGGGACAGGTAGACCGCCGGCAGGGCGTGCCGGACGGCCCAGCGCACCGCGGTGCGCGCGGGGCGGGCGAGCGGCCCGAGCGCCGCCCCGGAGGGTGCGGGCCGCACCTCGGCTGTGGCGGTCATCACCGAAGTCTGCCAGCGCGGACCCGGCGACGGAACGCGGCGCCGCCCCCGTCCCGGGAGCGGGACGGGGGCGGTGCGGGACGTCGGGAGGTCAGGCCTCGTCGGTGGGCGCGGGCGCCGCGCCCGGATCGCCGTCCCAGTCCTTGCCCGCCACGTCGGCGTTCTCCGACGCGCTGTCGGTCTGGCCGGCGACGGTCTCGATCATCTCCTCGTCGGAGACTCCCTCACCTGCAGCGTGGGTGTTCGGCTCGCTCATCGCGCAGTCCCTTCCTTCGGCTGGCTTCCCCTCCGCCCGTCCCCGCTCGGCGAGGGCGGCAAACCAGCTGGTGGATCACAGCCGGGGCGGACGCAGCTCGAACCACACCCGCTTGCCGTCGCGGTAGTCCTCGCACCCCCACCGGTCGGCGAGGACCTCCACCATCAGCATGCCCCTCCCGCGGGGTCGGTCCGGGGTGAGCTGCTGGACCGCCGGCCGGACCGGGGAGCAGTCGACGACGGCGAGCCGGAGCCAGTCCTCGGAGTAGGTCGCCTCCACGGTGAGACACGCGCTGCCGCCCACGTGGTCCACGACGTTGGCCACCAGTTCGGTCACCAGGAGGGCCGCGTCGTCGTGGTCCTGGCGGGCGCCCCACGACCGCAGCAGCTCGCGCACCAGCCGCCGGGCAGCCGGGACACTGGCGGCGACCGGGGGGAGGTCGAGGCTGGCGCTGAGCGTGGACATGGAGCCTTCCGTTCTGCCGGCGGGCGGGTCGGCGCGGCCGCCCGATGCCGGACTCATCGGCAGTTCGGACGGGGAACTCGACTGTGTTGTGCGCAACTGTCCACTGCCGAAGCACGGGGCGCAACCCCCCTTGCGCCCCATGCCGGTTGTGTGCGATATATATCCCGCTAGAGTTCGCCCGTCCCGTTGCCCGCGTCCGTGAGGAGCAGCATGCCCAGTCCGGACGCAGCACCGGACGAGCCCGCCACGCAGGCGCTCGAAGGCCTGATCGCCTGCATCGACGGCTCGCTCGTAGAGCTGCAACGCGCTCGCGCCCGGGCCGACCGGCTGCTGGTCGAGCGCCGCGCGGGCCGGCCCTGGCTGGAGCTGGTGACGGAGGAGTCCCGCCCGCTGGTCGTCGAGAGGGTCTCCACCGTGCTGACCTCCCTGGCGACGGCCGGCCACACCTGGCGGTGCGAGGAGGCGGCGGCGCTGCAGCGCGAGCAGGTGAGCATCAACCGGATCGCCGCGCTGTTCGGCGTCACCCGCCAGCGCATCTCGGCGCTGCTGAAGGAGAGCGGCGCCGGCGCGGCCGGGTGAGCCCGTCGGACTACCCCAGGATCGCGTCGATCGCCTTGTAGATGCGCTGCTCGGAGACCGGGCGCGGCGTGCCGACGTTCTGGGCGAAGAGAGCAACCCGCAGCTCCTCGATCATCCAGCGCACCCGGACGACCGGGTCGTCCGGCGCCCCGGTCGGCGGGACCTGCCGCCGCAGCTGCTCGTACTCGGCCGTCACCGCGGCCACCTGCTGCATCCACAGCTCGTCGCGCGCCGCGTTCGTCGGCAGCTTCTCGAGCCGGTGTGCCATCGCCGTGAGGTACCGGACGACGTCGGGCAGGCGCCGGCGACCGGTCGCGGCCACGAAGCCGCGGTGCAGCAGCCCGGTCATCTGGCGCCGGAGGTCGGCGACCGCCGCGTCGGGCACCCGGCGGCCCGGCGCCGCACCGATCGCCACCGCCACCTCGCGCGCCCGGGTCAGCACGGCCTCGACCCGGCCGACGACGTCGACGGCGAGCGGCTGCAACTGCGCCTTGGCCGTGGTCACCAGTGCCGCGAAGGCCTCCGGTTCCCGCGGAGGGCCGCCCGCCGCGGCGATCAGCTCGTCGGCGGCCGCGTCGACGCAGTCGGCCACGAGGTCGGGGATCTCGCCGTCCGGATTGAACTGCAGGGCCAGCCGGGTGGCGGGCCGCAGCCCCTTCACCACCTGCTTGACCGGCGAGCCCGCGACCAGGACCAGCAGCCGGCGCGCGCCACGCCAGGTCAGCCGGCTCGCCTCCGCCTCGGTCGGGACCACCCGGACGCCGACCGTCGTCCCCTCGTCCACCAGCGCGGGATAGGCGGTGACGACGTGGTCGCCGCGGCGCACCTCCACGGTGCGCGGCAGCTCACCGAACTGCCACGACGTGCAGCCGATCCGCTCGAGGTCCGACGCCGCCCGCGCCAGGCTGGCCCGGGCGTGCGGCGCCACCTGGGCCTTGAGCGCCGCGAGGTCCTTGCCGGTCGCCAGCGGCCGCTGCTGGTCGTCGAGCACGCGGAAGGTGGCACGCAGGTGATCGGGCACCTGGTCCGGCTGCCAGGCGTCCGGCGGGATCACCACACCGGCCGTCCGTCGCAGTTCCCGCTCCAGGGCCGGCAACAGGGGCTCGCCGGGGTCGATCCGGGGCAGGACGGCGCGGACCCGGTCGGGGATCGGGACCAGCGCCCGGCGCTGCGGCTTGGGCAGCGTGCGCAGCAGCGCCGTCACCAGCTCCTCGCGCAGCCCCGGCACGGTGAACGCCAGCGATTCGCCCGACGTGCGCTGCGCCACCGAGTCCAGCACGCCCAGCGGCACGTCGACGGTCACGCCGTCCTCGGCGCTGCCGGGGGCGAAGGCGTACGAGAGCGGCAGGGCGAGGCCCTGGGTCAGGCGCACCTCGTCGGGGTAGTCCTCCGGCCGGACCTGCGCCGCCGCGGCGGCGTTGGTGAGCATCTCCGGCGTGAAGGTCAGCAGGTCCGGCTGTTCGTGGCGGGCGCGCTTCCACCAGCGGTCGAAGTGCCGGGTGGAGACGACGTCGGCGGGGATGCGGGCCTCGTACAGCTCGAACAGCGTCTCGTCGTCGACGCCGATGTCGCGCCGGCGGGCCCGCTCCTCCAGCTCCGCGACCCGCTCGATCGCGCGCTGGTTCTCCGCCCAGAAGCGGTGGTGGGTGGTCCACTCCCCCTGGACCAGGGCGTGCCGGATGAACAGCTCGCGGGAGACGACCGGGTCGATGGAGCCGTACTGGACGCGCCGGCCCACGACCAGCGGGAGCCCGTAGAGGGTCACCCGCTCGGTGGCGACGACCGAGCCCCGCTTGGCGTCCCAGCGCGGCTCGGAGTACTGGCGCTTGACCAGGTGGTCGGCGAGCTTCTCGACGGTCTCGGGGTCGATGCGGGCCACCGTGCGGGCGAACAGCCGGCTGGTCTCGACCAGTTCGGCGGCGACGACCCAGCGGGGCGGCTTCTTCGCCAGCGGGGTGCCCGGCGCGATCACGAACCGGGTGTTCCGGGTGCCCAGGTACTCGCGACCGGGGCGCTTGTCACGCTCTGCTTCCTGCCCGCCCCGCCGCCCCTGGCCGTGCTCGACCTGCAGCCCCACGTGGCTGAGCAGCCCGGCGAGCAGGGACGCGTGGATGCCCCGCTCGTCGGGCTCGCCGGCCGGCTCGCCGACCGCCATGCCCAGCCGCCGCGCGGTGCCGCGCAGCTGGCCGTGCAGGTCCTGCCACTCGCGGATGCGGAGATAGTGCAGGAACTCCCGCTTCACGGTCCGGCGGAACTGGTTGCCGGACAGCGCGTCCTGCTGCTCGCCGAGGTAGCGCCACAGGTTGAGCAGGGCCAGGAAGTCGGAGTTCTCGTCGGCGAACCGGGCGTGCATCTGGTCGGCGGCCTGCTGGTGCTCGGCGGGCCGCTCGCGCGGGTCCTGGATGGTCAGGCCGGCGGCGATGACCAGCACCTCGTCGAGGACGCCGCGCCGGTCGGCCTCCACCACCATGCGGGCCATGCGGGGGTCCAGCGGCAGCGCGGCCAGGGCGCGGCCGGTCGGGGTGAGCCTGCCGTGCTCGTCGAGGGCGTGCAGCTCCTCCAGCAGCGCCAGCCCGTCGGCGACGGAGCGGCGGTCGGGCGGGTCGATGAACGGGAACTCGGCGACCTCCCCGAGGTCCAGCGCGGCCATCTGGAGCAGCACGGACGCCAGGTTGGTGCGCAGGATCTCGGGATCGGTGAACTCCGGCCGGGCGAGGAAGTCGTCCTCGCTGTAGAGCCGGATCGCGACGCCCGGGCCGAGCCGCCCGCACCGTCCCGAGCGCTGGCGGGCCGACGCCTGGCTGACCGGCTCGATGGGCAGCCGCTGGACCTTCGTGCGATGGCTGTACCGGGAGATGCGCGCGGTGCCCGGGTCGATCACGTAGCGGATGCCCGGAACCGTCAGTGACGTCTCGGCGACGTTGGTCGAGAGCACGACCCGCCGGCCGGTGTGCGGCTGGAACACCCGGTGCTGCTCGGCGGCCGAGAGCCGGCTGTAGAGCGGCACCACCTCGGTGTTCGGCAGGGCGCGGTCGGCCAGTGCGTCGGCGGTGTCGCGGATCTCCCGCTCGCCGGCGAGGAAGACCAGGATGTCGCCCGGCCCCTCGGCGACCAGCTCGTCGACCGCGTCGAGGATCGCGCTCACCTGGTCGCGGTCCGGATCGGCGTCCGGATCGTCCGGGTCCACCACGGGGCGGTAGCGGACCTCGACCGGGTAGGTGCGGCCACTGACCTCCACCACCGGCGCATCACCGAAGTGCTTCGCGACCCGCTCGACGTCGATCGTCGCGGAGGTGATGACGACCTTCAGGTCGGGCCGCTTCGGCAGCAGCTGGGCGAGGTAGCCCAGCAGGAAGTCGATGTTGAGGCTCCGCTCGTGCGCCTCGTCGATGATGATCGTGTCGTACTGGCGCAGCAGCCGGTCGTGCCCGATCTCGGCCAGCAGCACGCCGTCGGTCATCAGCTTCACCAGCGTCGAGTCCGACACCTGGTCGGCGAAGCGCATCTTGAAGCCGACGACCTCGCCGAGGGGCGTGCCGAGCTCCTCGGCGATCCGCTCGGCCACGCTGCGTGCCGCGATCCGCCGCGGCTGGGTGTGCCCGATCCGGCCCCGCACGCCACGGCCGAGCTCGAGGGCGATCTTGGGCAGCTGGGTGGTCTTCCCCGACCCGGTCTCGCCGGCGACGACCACGACCTGGGCGTCCCGGAGCGCGGCGGCGATGTCCTCGCGCCGGGCGCTGACCGGCAGCTCCTCGGGGTAGCCGATCGCCGGCACGGCGGCCCGCCGCCGTGCGATCCGCTCCTCGGCCGCCGCGACGTCGGCGGCGATGCGCTCCCGCTGCCGGTCGCGCGCCCCCTGGTCCTTCGTCCGGCGCAGCCCGTCCAGCCGGCGGCGCAGCCGGTGCTCGTCGGCGAGAGTCAGGCCGGCGAGGCGCTCCCGGAGATCGTCGCGCGGCGCCCGCTGCTCGGGGTGCACATGGCTCACGGGGGCGCTCGCGTTCCTCTCGGCCGGGACGGGGTACCGGGGCGCCGACCCCGGGACGGGCGGGCCGCCGTCCAGGATCCCACTGCCCGACCGCCCGGCGCGGCGGCGGTGGGGCAGGTCACCGCCCGTGCGGACCGCAACTCGTTGCATGCACCGCACAACGGGTTGTACGTTACATCCAATTTCCCCGTTCCTGGAGGCCCATGTCTTCCCCCGCGCGCCCCGGAGCGGCCACCACCCCCACGGGCGGCCGTCCGCAGGTGGAACTGCTCTCCGAGCAGCTGCCCCGGTTCATGCGACTGGTCCAGGCCCTGAAGAACCAGGCCTCCGGCCCGGAGAACCGCGACCGCGCAGCGCTCGTCCTGCTCTTCCCCCTGGTGCGCCTCGGAGCCCTCCGCCAAGGAGCCCTGGCGGACCTGGTGCACGCCGACCCCTCCACGATCAGCCGGCACGTGGCGGCACTGGTGGAGCAGGGGCTGGTGCGCCGGGTCGCCGACGAGAGCGACGGCCGGGCCAGCCTGCTCGTCGTCACCGATGCCGGACGCGCCGCCCTGGAAGCGCTGCACAGCGAGCGGACGGCCCACCTGGCGCGGGTGACCGCGCACTGGGACGAGGCCGACCTCGCCGCCCTGACCACTCTGTTCGGCCGCCTGCTCGACGACATCGCGGCCGACCTGCCCGGAGCCGCCGAGAACGCCGCCGCCTCCACCCCGAGCACCGATCCAGCCGGAGAGACCCGATGAGCCAGACCACCCGCAACGCCGCTGCGGCGCGCCGCAGCGCCCGCGCGGCCGCCGCCGCACCCGATTCCGGCGGGACCTTCAGCCACCGGCAGATCGTCACCATCCTGGTCGGCCTGATGGTCGCGATGTTCCTGGCGGCCCTGGACCAGACCGTCGTGGCCACCGCGATCCGCACGATCGCCGACGACCTGCAGGGCTACGACCTGCAGGCCTGGGCGACGACGGCCTTCCTCATCACCTCGACCATCGCCACGCCGCTCTACGGCAAGCTCTCCGACATCTACGGCCGGCGGCCGTTCTACCTGTTCGCCATCACGATCTTCGTGGTCGGCTCGGCGCTGTGCGGCATCGCCGACACGATGTACCAGCTCGCCGCCTACCGGGCGGTCCAGGGCATCGGCGCCGGTGGCCTGATGTCCCTGGCGCTGGCGATCATCGGCGACATCGTCCCGCCCCGGGAGCGGTCGCGGTACCAGGGCTACTTCATGGCCGTCTTCGGCACCTCGAGCGTGCTCGGCCCGGTCATCGGCGGCTTCTTCGCCGGCCACGACTCGATCCTCGGCGTCGACGGCTGGCGCTGGATCTTCTGGATCAACGTGCCGCTCGGCGTGCTGGCCTTCGCCGCCGTGTGGCGGGTGCTCCACCTCCCGCACGAGCGCCGTGAGCACCGGATCGACTGGCCCGGCGCCCTGGCGCTGGTCACCTTCCTCGTCCCCCTGCTGATCGTCGCCGAGCAGGGCCGCACCTGGGGCTGGACCTCCTCGGCGGCCGTCACCTGCTACGTGATCGGCGCCGTCGGCTTCGTGCTGTTCCTCCTGGCCGAGCGCGCGTACGGGGACGACGCCCTGCTGCCCCTGCGGCTGTTCGGCAACCGCAGCTTCGCGGTGAGCGGTGTGGGCAGCGTGGTCATGGGTGCCGGGATGTTCGGCGGCCTGCTGCTGCTGCCGCAGTACCTGCAGATCGTGCAGGGCTCCAGCGCCACGGTGGCGGGGCTGCAGATGATCCCCCTCGTCGGCGGGATCATGGTCGGCGCGATGAGCTCCGGCATCGCCATCTCCAGGACCGGCAAGTACAAGGTCTTCCCGCTCGTCGGCATCGCCCTCATGGTGACCGCGCTGCTGTCGATGTCCTTCCTCGTCGAGGCCGACACCTCCATCTGGTCCCTGGTCCCGTTCATGGTGCTGCTGGGCCTCGGGCTGGGCTTCAACTTCCAGCCGGTCATCCTCGCCGTCCAGAACGCCGTCTCCCCCCGGGAGATGGGCGTGGCCACCTCCTCGGTCACGTTCTTCCGCCAGATGGGCGGCACGATCGGGACGGCGGCCTTCCTGTCGATCCTGTTCACCCGGCTGCCGCGGGACATCGACGCCGCCGTGCAGGACACCGTGCGGGCCAACCCGGAGCTGGCCCCGCAGTTCCAGCAGCTGGACGCCGGCGGCGGAGCAGCGCTGGACGACACCTCCTTCATCCAGGAGCTCCCGGCCGCCCTGGCCCAGCCCTTCAAGGTCGGCTTCTCGAACTCGATCGACCTGGTGTTCCTCATCGCCGCCTGCGTCGTGGCGGTCGGGTTCTTCGTGTTCCTCTTCCTGCCCCAGCTGGCGCTGAGCACCAAGTCGGGCATCCAGGCCCGCCAGGGCGAGGCGGCCGGCACGGCGACCAGCGACCCCGGAGATCCCGCGGAGGAGGCGACCGAGGCCGTGGGCGCGGCCGCGCCGACGTCGGTCCCGCCGCCGGTGGGCCAGCCCGGCGACCGGCCCGACGCCCGGCGCTGACCGCGACCGCCGACGACCCCTTCCCGCACCGCGGGAGGGGGTCGTCACGCATCGGGCGGGCAGCAGCCCTACGGCGGTGACCCGCGGGCGGACATCCCGGCGGGCAGGATGTCCGCCTCGGGGTCAATGCCGGGCTGCGCCGCCCGCGGTCAGGGCAGGAAGACCGCGCGCACGCAGCCGTCCTCCTTCTCCTTGAACAGCCGGTAGCCCTCCGGCGCCTCGGTCAGCGGCATGACGTGGGTGGCCAGGTGCTCGGTGACCAGCTCCCCGGCCTCCATCCGGCGCAGCAGCTCCGGGATGTAGCGCTGGGCGTGGACCTGGGCGCCGCGGATCGTGAGGCCCTTGTTCATGGCCGCTCCCAGGGGGAACTTGTCCACCATCGCGGCGAAGACCCCGAGGGTGAAGACCGTGCCGCCCTTCCTGCACGCCATGATCGCCTCGCGCACCGCGGTCGGCCGGTCGGTCTGCAGCCGCAGCTGCTGCTTGACCTGGTCGTAGATGCCGGGCGCTCCCGGGGCGTGCGCCTCCATCCCCACGGCCTCGATGCAGACGTCCGGGCCTCGCCCGCCGGTGCGCTCGCGCAGCTCCGCGACGACGTCGGTGGTCGTGTAGTCCACGGCCTCGGCGCCCACGTTGTCCCGCACCTGCGCGAGCCGCTCGGGGATCCGGTCGATCACCACGACCTGTGCGGCACCCAGCAGCATCGCCGCGCGGGCGGCCATCTGACCGACGCCGCCGGCCCCCCAGACCGCGACGACGTCACCGGGCTTCGTCCCGGCCAGGTCGGCGCCCATCCAGCCGGTCGATGCGGCGTCGGAGGCGAACAGCGCCCGGGTGTCGGAGACCCCGTCGGGGACGACGAAGGTGCCGACGTCGGCGTAGGGCACCCGCATGAACTCCGCGTGGCTGCCGGCGTACCCGCCCATCGCGTGCGAGTAGCCGAAGCACCCGCCGGGGCTCTGGCCCCACAGCCCCTCGGTGATCCCCGGGTTCGCGTTGCCGTTGTCGCAGAGCGAGTACAGCTCCTGCTTGCAGTACCAGCAGCTGCCGCAGGCCGCGAACGGCGCGACGACGACGCGGTCGCCGACCTTGCGGTTCCGGACCTCCTTGCCGACCTCGACGACCTCGCCGATGAACTCGTGGCCCAGCACGTCACCGGCGCGCATGAACGGGATGTAGCCGCCGATCAGGTGCAGGTCGGAGCCGCAGGTGACCGACTGGCTGATCTTCAGGATCACGTCGTGGTCGTTGAGGAGCTGCGGCTCGGGGACGTCCTCCACCGACACCTCGTTGACCCCGGTCCACGTCGCGGCCTTCACAGCACACCCTCCTTCGCAGCCGATCCCGTCATGCCCTCCAGGGCCGCGCCCTGGGGGGTCGGCTTGCGGAAGCCGTGCGGCTGCGGGTCCACGCGCAGCACCTCACCGGTCTCCAGCCGCTGCTTCGCCTCGCGCAGCGCGGCGCGCAGCTCGCCGATCTCGTCGTCGGTCGGCGTCTCCTTGAAGCGGGCCGCGAGCTCGGTCCCCCTGTCCCCGGGGGCTGCGGCGATGCGCACCTCGACCCGGTCGCCGAAGCGGTCCAGCGGGGGCGGCGGCGACGCCGGCGAACCGACCTGGTCAGGCGCCTTCAGCACGGTGACCGCCCGCCAGCGGCGGGCGGCGGTCGCCGGGTCGTCGGTCACCGACGCCTGCCCCACGCCCGGGATGCGGACGTGCTGCAGGGTGCTCAGCAGCGCGCCTCCGGCGCGGCTGACGATGGCGGGTAGCTCCATGGCTCCTCCTCGGTCGACGACGGTCCCGACCTACCCGCACATGCCGCCGGGGCAACCGGCCTAGTGTGAGGTGGTTCGCACCGCCCCGGAGACCCGCGCCCTGGAGACCTCGTGCCGTCGTCGCTGATCCTGTCCCGCCGTGACCTGGACTTCCTGCTGAACGAGTGGCTCGACGTCGAGTCGCTCACCAAGCGGTCACGCTTCACCGAGCACTCGCGAGAGACCTTCGACGCGGTGCTCGACCTGGCCGAGCAGATCGCCACCGAGCACTTCGCCCCGCACAACCGCAAGGCCGACGAGAACGAGCCGCGGTTCGTCGACGGCAAGGTCGAGCTGATCCCGGAGGTCGCCGAGGCGCTCCAGGTCTTCGCCGAGGCCGGGCTGATGGCCGGCGAGTTCGACGAGGAGTTCGGCGGCATGCAGCTGCCGCACGTGGTCGGGCAGGCCGTCTTCGCGTGGTTCAAGGCGGCCAACGTGGGCACGTCGGCCTACCCGTTCCTCACGATGGGCAACGCGCGCCTGCTGCTGGCCCACGGCAGCCGGGAGCAGATCGACACCTACGTGGCCCCGGAGATCGAGGGCCGCTGGTTCGGCACCATGGCGCTGTCCGAGCCGCAGGCCGG
The DNA here is from genome assembly GCF_054051175.1 of Blastococcus sp. SYSU DS0753. Taxonomy (NCBI): domain Bacteria; kingdom Bacillati; phylum Actinomycetota; class Actinomycetes; order Geodermatophilales; family Geodermatophilaceae; genus Blastococcus; species Blastococcus sp. SYSU DS0753. The sequence goes on from NZ_JBJHAT010000003.1 coordinate 202,553, forward strand.
CTCCTCGCTGGCCGACATCACCACCCGGGCGGTGCCGCAGGACGACGGCACCTACCGGCTCACCGGCAACAAGATGTGGATCTCCGGTGGCGACCACGAGCTCACCGAGAACATCGTCCACCTGGTGCTGGCCAAGATCCCCGGCGGCCCGCCCGGGGTGAAGGGCATCTCGCTGTTCATCGTCCCGAAGTTCCTGGTGAACGAGGACGGCTCGCTGGGCGAGCGCAACGACGTCGTCCTGGCCGGGCTCAACCACAAGATGGGCTACCGGGGGACGACGAACACGCTGCTCAACTTCGGCGAGGGCGTGCACAGGCCGGGCGGGCAGCCCGGCGCCGTCGGCTACCTGGTCGGTGAGCCGCACAAGGGCCTCACCTACATGTTCCACATGATGAACGAGGCCCGGATCGGCGTCGGGATGGGCGCGACCGTGCTCGGCTACACCGGTTACCTGCACGCGCTCGAGTACGCGCGCACCCGCACGCAGGGGCGGCCGGCGGGCGCGAAGGACCCGGCCTCGCCGATGGTGCCGATCATCGAGCACGCCGACGTCCGCCGGATGCTGCTGGCCGCGAAGTCCTACGCCGAGGGCGGCCTGGCCCTGGGCCTGTACTGCGCGCGCCTGGTCGACGAGGAGCAGACCGCGGAGACCCAGGAGGAGCGGGAGCGAGCGCACCTCCTGCTCGACATGCTCACCCCGGTCGCCAAGGCGTGGCCCTCGCAGTGGGGGCTGGCCGCCAACGACCTGGCCATCCAGGTGCACGGCGGCTACGGGTACACGCGGGACTACCCGGTGGAGCAGTTCTACCGGGACAACCGGCTCAACCCGATCCACGAGGGCACCCAGGGCATCCAGTCCCTCGACCTGCTCGGCCGCAAGGTCGTCATGCAGGGCGGGGCGGGGCTCGCCCTGCTGGGCGAGACGATCGCCGCGACCACCGCCCGCGCCGCCGGCACGCAGTGGGCCGGCTTCGCCGCGGACCTGGACGCCGCGGTCGCCCGGATGGGAGCGGTCACCGCCGCCCTCTGGGGCACCGGCGACCCCGACCTGGCCCTGGCCAACTCCCACGTCTACCTGGAGGCGGCGGGCCACATCGTGGTCGCGTGGCTGTGGCTGGAGCAGGCGCTGGCCGCCGAGGCCGGCACCACCGACTTCCACGAGGGCAAGCGCGCCGCGGCCCGCTACTTCTGGCGCTGGGAGCTGCCCCGCACCCGGGGCTGGTTCGACCTGCTGGAGTCGCTGGACCGCACGGTGCTGGACGCCCGCGACGCCTGGTTCTGAGACGCGACGACGGCGCCCCGCCGCTCCGGGTGGAGCGGCGGGGCGCCGTCGTTCGCTGTGCTGCGGGGGTCAGGCTCGTGCGGCCCCCACGGGCTCGGAGCCGGAGCGCCGGGCGTTCGCGGCACCGCGGGCCGCCCGCTGCTCCTGCTCGTACCGGGCGGTGGACTGGGTGCCCATCGCGATGACCAGGGCCGTCAGGACGAAGAACCCCAGCAGGGTCACGGCCGGCCACAACATCATCAGATCGCTCTCCTCGCAGAACTCGCGGATGCCACCACCGGGTCAGGGACGGCGGCACGTCGTCGGGGCTCACTGTCCCCCGCTCGAACCCGTCTCAATCGTCGGTTCCGGGAGTTCACCTGGCCGGGTGTGATCCGATGCACAACCGTTACGCGCGCCGAGCGGGGAACCGCGGCGTGGTTGCATCACAGCGTGTCCGAACCCACAGCAGCTCCGGCGGCCGGCACCGGTTCCGGCACCCGTCCCGTGGCGTTGGTCGTGGCCCTCTCCCTGGGCGTCACCACGCTGTCGCTGCTGCAGAGCCTGGTCGTGCCGGCGCTGGGACGGATCGAGGAGCAGCTCGGGGTCTCACCCGGGGCCGCTGGCTGGGTGCTCACCGCCAACCTGCTCGCCGCCGCCGTCCTGACCCCGGTGCTCGGCCGGCTCGGCGACCTGAAGGGCGAGCGCCCCGTCATCCTCGGCATCCTGGTCGCGGTCGTGCTGGGCACCCTGCTGATCGTCCTGACGGAGTCCCTGCCGCTGCTGCTGGCCGGCCGGGTCCTGCAGGGGGCGTCCTACGGCCTCTTCCCCCTGTCGATCAGCGTCCTGCGACGGGAGCTCCCCGAGGCCCGGCTGAGCGTGGCGATGTCGGTGGTCAGCAGCACGCTCGCGGTGGGCGGCGTCGTCGGCCTGGTCGCCACCGGGCTGATCACCGGCGACGACGGCGACTACCGGCACGCCTTCTGGCTGGGGCTGGGCATCGCCCTCGTCGCCCTGCTGCTCGCCGCCTGGCTGCTCCCCCGCCGCCGGGTCTCGGCGAGCGGCCGGGTCGACTGGTGGGGCGCCCTGGTGCTGGGCTTGGGCCTGGTGCTCCTTCTCCTGCCCCTCTCCCAGGGGCACACCTGGGGTTGGGCCTCACCGGGCACGCTCGGCTGCCTCGCCGGCTCGGGCGTCGTCCTGACCGCGTGGGTGGCGCTGCAGCGGCGCACCGCCGAACCGCTGGTGCGCCCGTCCATGCTCGCCGACCGGCGCACCCTCGTCCCGAACGTGGCCGGCCTCATGAGCGGGATCGCGCTGTTCGCCTCCTTCCTCGCCGTCCTGCAGTACGTGCAGGCCGACCCGGAGGTCACCGGGTACGGCTTCGACGCGAGCGTGCTGGAGGCAGCAGTGGTCTACCTGCTGCCCGGCGGGGTGGTCGGCATCCTGCTCGCGCCCTTCGCGGGCCGGGTCGTCCACCGCCTGGGCGGCCTGCCCACCCTGACCGCGGGCGCCTCGTGCGGGGTCGCCGGCTTCGCCCTGCTCGCCGGGGCACGCGGCGAACCGTGGCTGGTGATCGTCGCCGGCCTGCTCACCCAGGTCTCGGTCACCGTGGCCTACGCGGCGCTGCCCGCGCTCGTCGTCGACGCGGTCCGGGAGGAGGAGACCGGGGTGGCGAACGCGGTGAACTCGATCGCCCGCTCGGTCGGGCAGGCGCTGGGCAGCACGCTCGCCGTCACGCTGATCGCGGGCAGCATCGACGCCGCCACCGGGTTGCCGCGGGCCATCGCCTTCACGCTGGTCGCGCTCATCGGCGTCGGCGCCTCGGTCGTGGTCGTGCTCGTCGCGCTGCTCGGCATGCTCGCCGACCGCCGCGGCGGGCGAGGCCGCCGCGATCCGCTGGCGGAGGTGGAACAGGCCACCGCCGGGGCGGGCGAGTGGTCACCGGTGTCCGGGGTGCGCTGACCGGGGCACGGGCGCCGGTGAGAGGTGTGGCCGGACCGTTACCGGCGCGTCCGGCATGGAACGAGTTCGTCCGGGGCATCGACAGGCGCGACCGCCCGCGTCCCAGGAGGACTTCTTCATGGCCCGACCCACCGGCTCGTCCAGCCGCACCAAGGCTGAGACGCGCTTCACCGACAACCGCGCCGGCGGCGATCCCGCGCCGCAGGACGACAACATCAGCGGCACGCGGGCCGATTACGCGCCCACCGGCGCCGATCCGAAGCCCACGACGGGCGGCACGCTCAAGCGCGCGGCCAAGGAGTTCAGCGAGGACAACCTCACCGACTGGGCCGCCGCGCTGACCTACTACGGGGTGCTGGCGCTGTTCCCCGCGCTCGCCGCCCTGGCCGCCGTCGTGGGTCTGTTCACCAGCCCGCAGCAGCTCACCGACGCGTTGACGCAGGTCGTCCCGCAGTCCGCGGCCGAGACCATCAGACCGGCCATCGAGGACATCGCCGGCAACACCGCGCCCCTGGGCTTCGCCCTCGTCCTCGGTCTCCTCGGTTCGCTGTGGACGGCCTCCGGTTACGTCGGCGCCTTCACCCGCGCGGCGAACGTCGTCTACGAGACGCGCGAGGGGCGCAAGGTCTGGAAGCTCAAGCCGCTGCAGATCCTGATCACCCTGGTCGGCATCCTGTTCGCGGCGCTGCTCGTCGCCATGCTGGTGCTCAGCGGCCCGGTGGTCGACGCGGTCGGCCAGGCGATCGGCCTGGGTGACACCGTCCTGACCGTCTGGAGCTGGGCCAAGTGGCCGGTCATGCTGGTGATCCTGGCGCTGATGATCGCGGTGCTCTACTACTCGACGCCGAACGCCAAGCTGCGCGGCTTCAAGTTCATCAGCCCCGGGGCCGGCGTCGCCATCCTGGTGGCGGTCGTCGCGTCGGCCGCGTTCGCCTTCTACGTGGCGAACTTCGGCAGCTACAACGCCACCTACGGGGCGCTCGCGGGCGTCGTGATCTTCCTGATCTGGTTCTGGCTGATCAACGTCTCGCTGCTCTTCGGCATCGAGCTCGACGCCGAGATGGAGCGCACCAAGGAGCTGAAGGAGGGCGTGCCGCGGGCGGAGAAGGAGATCCAGCTCGACGCCCGGGACGAGCCCGACGACAAGCAGACGACCTGACCGGACTGCCCGAGTGCGACGTAGGCGCAGCACGCACTGCGGCTGACGGCCCCCTCCCGCTGCGGGAGGGGGCCGTCGACGTTCATCGGGCGAGGCCGGGGCCGCCCGGGCTGCGGCGCGCGGCTCAGCGGCTGGTCGGCGGCCCGTCGCCGCGCCGGGCCAGGGGCACCCGCTCCACCACGCCGGCGACGGCGGCCAGGCCCTGGCTCACCGCCCGCCCGGCGGGGGCGAACCGGTCCGGCACACGGCGCACCCCGGCGTCGACGACGTCGCGGGTGCGGTCGATCAGCGACAGCGGCAGCCCGGACAGCGCGTTGCCCGGTGGGCGACGGGAGACGGTGGGGTGCGGGCGGGTGGGCGAGATCCGCCGCATCACCGCCCACCGCCGGCCCAGGGCGCGGAGCTCCTCGGGGCTGAGCGCCTCCTGGAGCCGCGGGAACATCACGTCCTCCTCGTCACGCACGTCCTCGCGGAGCACCTCCACCAGCCGCTGCAGCCGCGCCGGGCGCTCGGGGTGGTCCAGGCCGTCGCGCTCCAGCGCGCTGACCAGCTCGTTGACCTCCTGGTGCTCCTCCTCCACCTGCCGCGTGAGGGCGTCCCCGTCGGGCAGCGCCCGGCGGATCACCGGCCAGAGGACGGTCTCCTCCGCGAAGGCGTGGCTGAACACCAGCCGGTCGATGCGGGTGAGCACCTCCTCCTGGGCGGCGCCGGTCGTGCCGTCGAGCTCGTGCAGCAGCCGGTCGAGCTCCGCGTGGTCGCGGCGCTGGCGGACGAGCACGCTGCCCGGCCCGCCCAGCTCCTCGACGGTCTGGTCGGCGATGGAACGCATCAGGAACTCCTCCGGTCGGTCGGTCACCTGGTGTCCTGCCCCCGGCGGGCCCGCGGCACGCCTGGTTGCCACCACGACCCCCGGGTAGGTGCGGACCACCGTTCCCCGATCCAGGAGGCCCGAGCCCCCATGAGCAGCGAACCGTCGACGATCACCTCCGACTTCTACGACCTCGAGGCGCTGCTCGACGACGACGACCGGGCGCTGCTGCACCGGGTTCGCACCTTCATGGACGAGCAGGTGACGCCGGTCATCAACGAGTACTGGACCCGCGCGGAGTTCCCCCGTCAGCTCATCCCCGCCATGGCCGAGCTGGGCATCGCCGGCGTCTCGCTCCAGGGCTACGGCTGCCCGGGGCGCTCATCCCTGCTCGACGGCATGATCGCGATGGAGCTCTCCAAGGGCGACCCCTCCATCTCGACGTTCATGGGCGTGCACGGCGGCCTGGCCATGGGCTCGATCTACCTCTGCGGCTCAGAGGAGCAGAAGGAGCGCTGGCTCCCGGCGATGGCCCGCATGGAGCTCATCGGCGCGTTCGGGCTGACCGAGCCCGACCACGGCTCCGACGTCGCCCGCGGCCTGCAGACGACGTGCCGCCGGGACGGCGACGAGTGGGTGCTCGACGGCGAGAAGAAGTGGATCGGCAACGCCAGCTTCGCCGACCTGGTCATCATCTGGGCGCGCGACGTGGACACCGAACGCGTGCTGGGCTTCGTCGTCGAGCAGGGGGCGCCAGGCTTCACCGCCGTCGACCTCCAGGACAAGATCGCGCTCCGCGCCGTGCAGAACGCGCACATCACCCTGGACGGTGTGCGGGTGCCGGAGGAGAACCGGCTGCAGGAGGCGCACAGCTTCCGGGAGACGGCCAACGTGCTGCGCACCACCCGGGCCGGGGTCGCCTGGTCGGCGGTCGGGTGCTCGCGCGGCGCCTATGAGCACGCGCTGCGCTACGCGCTGGAGCGCGAGCAGTTCGGGCAGCCCATCGTGGAGTTCCAGCTCGTGCAGGACCTGCTGGTGCGGATGCTCGGCAACATCACCGCCTCGGGGGCGATGTGCGCCCGGCTGTCCCAGCTGCAGATGGCGGGCACCATGACCGACGAGCACGCGTCGCTGGCCAAGGCCTTCTGCACGATGCGCATGCGCGAGACCGTGGGCTGGGCCCGCGAGCTCATGGGCGGGAACGGGATCCTGCTGGAGAACCACGTCGGCCGGTACGTCGCCGACGCCGAGGCGATCTACTCCTACGAGGGCACCCGCGAGGTGAACACGCTCATCGTCGGCCGCGGCGTCACGGGGGCCAGCGCGATCGTCTGACCGGCTGCGTGCACGGCCTGCCGGGTACCGAGGGCTGTGGTTGAGTGGTCGGGGTCACACACTGCCCCTCCCAGGGGCCGGCGACGTCGCCGGCCCGGGGAAGCGCACGAAGGGAACCGCCATGGCGCAGCCCGCGACCGAACCGGACCGGACGGCCTCCACACCCACCGCCGGCCGCCCCGAGAGCGACCTCCCCGCCGGGACTCCCGAGCAGGCCGCCGAGGCCGCTACGGGCCTCGACATGGTCCTGGTCGACGCCGCCCGCGGGCCGCTGCGCCGGCTGGTCCCGCCGGCCGGCACCGCGCTGCGCTTCGGCTCGGCGCTGGCCCGCAAGCCGGACGTGGTGGCCCGCCGCGGCGGGGAACTGGCCCGCGAGCTCGGCAAGGTCGTGCTCGGCCGCTCGGAGCTCGCGCCCGGGAAGAAGGACAAGCGGTTCGCCGACCCCGCGTGGAGCGGCAACCCGCTGCTCCGGCGGGCCATGCAGGCGCACCTGGCGACGGCGCGGGTGGCCTGGGAGCTGATCGAGGACGCCGACCTCGACTGGCAGGACGACGAGCGGATCCGGTTCACCGCCACGAACCTGGTCGACGCGCTCGCCCCCAGCAACGTGCCGGTGCTCAACCCGCTGGCCCTCAAGGCGGTCATCGACACCGGCGGCAAGAACGCCGTCGAGGGCGTGCGGCGGATGGTCAAGGACCTGGCGAACCCGCCCCGGGTGCCGTCGATGGTCGAGCCCGACGCCTTCACCGTCGGGGAGGACCTCGCGGTGACGCCGGGGGCCGTGGTGTTCCGCACCGATGTCTTCGAGCTGATCCAGTACCGGCCGACGACGGAGCGGGTGCGCGCGGTGCCGCTGGTGATCGTCCCGCCGACGATCAACAAGTACTACATCACCGACCTGGCGCCTGGCCGCAGCATCGTGGAGCACTACGTGGCCAGCGGCCAGCAGGTCTTCATGATCTCGTGGCGCAACCCCGACGAGCGGCACGCAGACTGGGGCCTGGACGCCTACGGGCAGGCGGTCCTCGACGCGATGGACGCCGTCGAGCGGGTCACCGGGCAGGAGCAGGTGAGCGTCCAGGCGTTCTGCTCCGGCGGCATCATCACCGCGATGGTGCTGGCCCACCTGGCCGCGACCGGCCGGCAGGACCGGGTGCGCGCGGCCAGCTACGCCGTCACCGTCCTCGACTGGGCGCGCGCCGGCACCATCTCCGCCCTCATGGACGAGGACGAGGTGCAGGCCGCCACCGAACGCTCCCGGAAGAAGGGCTACCTCGACGGCGCCCAGCTGGCGGAGGTGTTCGCCTGGCTGCGACCCAACGACCTGATCTGGAACTACTGGGTCAACAACTACCTGCAGGGCAAGCCGCCGCCGAACTTCGACATCCTGTTCTGGAACGCCGACACGACCCGGATGAGCGCGGCCCTGCACCGCGACTTCATCGAGGTGGCACTGGGCAACGCGCTGACCGAGCCCGGCCGGGCCACCATGCTCGGCTCGCCGGTGGACCTGTCGGCGGTCACCGTCGACTCCTACGTCACCGCGGGGATCGCCGACCACCTGTGCCCGTGGCAGGCCTGCTACCGGACCACCCAGCTGCTCGGCGGGGAGAGCCGGTTCATCCTCTCCACCAGCGGCCACATCGCCTCCCTGGTGAACCCGCCGGGCAACCCGAAGTCCACCTTCCAGGTGGCGGGCGCCACGCCACCCGACCCCCAGGAGTGGCTGCGGTCGGCCGAGACGGTGCAGGGCTCCTGGTGGCCGGACTTCATGGCCTGGCTCGGCGAGCGGTCGGGCGAGGAGGTGCCGGCGCCGGCCGAGCTGGGTGGGAACGGCCTCGAGGTGCTCGCCGAGGCCCCGGGCACCTATGTCTTCGACAAGTAGTCGGGAGGTCGTCCGCAGCCTCACCGTCGGGGGCCGGACGCTCCGGACCGCCGTGCGGCCGGGTACCGACGACGCGGTGCCGCCGCTGCTGCTGATGAACGGCATCGGCGCCAGCCTGGAGGTGCTGCAGCCCTTCGTCGACGCGCTGGATCCCCGGCGCACCGTCATCCGGTTCGACGTACCGGGCGTGGGCGGCTCACCGCCACCCGTCGTCCCCTACCTGCTCTCCACGCTGAGCCCCGTGGTCGCCGGGCTGCTGGACCGGCTGGGCCACCACCGGCCGGTGGACGTCCTCGGGCTGTCCTGGGGCGGAGGGCTGGCCCAGCACTTCGCGGTGCAGCACCGGCGCCGCTGCCGGCGGCTGGTGCTGGCCGCGACGGCGACCGGCTCCCTCATGGTGCCGGCCCGCCCCGCCGTGCTGGCCCGCATGCTGACCCCGCGGCGGCACCGCGACCCGGAGTACGCCCGCGAGATCGCCGGCCTGATCTACGGCGGGACGATGCGCACCGACCCCGAGCGGGCGGCGGCGGCGCTGCACACGCACACCCGGGTCGGCCCGAAGCGCGGCTACTACTACCAGCTCGCCTCGAGCACCGGGTGGAGCAGCCTGCCGTTCCTGCGGCTCATCCGGCAGCCGACGCTGGTGGTGGCGGGGGACGACGACCCGATCATCCCGGTCGTGAACGCCCGGGTGATGGCCCGGCTGATCCCCCGGGCGCAGCTGCACGTCTACCGCGGCGGGCACATCGCGCTGGTCACCGAGGCCGACGAGCTGGCCCCGGTGATCGAGTCGTTCCTCGACGGCTGACCGGGCGGTTCAGCCGCGGGCGGCCGCGGCGGCGACGTGCTGCTCGAAGCGGTCCATCACGTCGTCGATGAGCTGGGCGTGGGTGTAGTTCATGACGTCGTAGCCGCCCGCCCCCGCCGGGCTGCCCGGCTCGACCTGGACGTCGAGCCGGGAGGCACCCGGGTCCGACGACGGCCGGGCGCCGTCCCCGCGGCGCGGCGGGCGGCTGGGCCGGATGCGGTAGCGGAACGGCGCGCCGCCGTCGGCCTGCGCCGTGAGCTCGACGCAGGGCGCGCCGGAGTCGTCGACGGCCCAGTGCATGTCCGACTCGACCTCCCGGGCGCGCAGCTCGGCCGCGGCCTCCGCCAGGGCCGGCCGCGCCGTCTCGTGGAGGTACTGGTCGACCCGCTCACGGCCGGTGGGGACAGGTGCCCGGCGCCGTCGCAGCCGGGCGCGCCGCCGCGCGGCCGGCCGGCCGGAGGGAGCGATCCGGTGGCGGTTGACGGCGCGATCGGCCTCGCTGCGCAGCGCGCGGTGCAGCCCGACCATCACCGCCACCATCACGAAGGCGAAGGGCAGGCCCATGATGATGGTCGCGTTCTGGAGCGCGGGCACGCCGCCGACCAGCAGCATCGCAGCGGTGAGCACGCCGGTCACGACCGCCCAGACGATCCGGACGCCGGCGGCCGCGTCGTCCTGCGGCCGGCGCAGCCGCGAGGACAGGTTCGCCATCACCAGCGCGCCGGAGTCCGCGGACGTCACGTAGAACAGCAGGCCGATGAAGGTCGCGATCGAGGCGATGAACGGAAAGGCCGGGTAGTCCGCCAGGAGGGTGTAGAAGCCCCGCTCCGGGATGTTCATCGCCGTCTCGCCGAACGCCGCATCGCCCTGCCGGATGCGGTCGATGGCGCTGTTCCCGAAGATCGACACCCACATCAGGATGTAGCTGAAGGGCAGCAGCAGCGTCCCGGCCACGAACTGGCGGATCGTCCGGCCCCGCGAGATGCGGGCGAGGAAGAGCCCGACGAAGGACGCCCAGGCGATCCACCACGCCCAGAAGAACAGCGTCCAGCCGTTCAGCCACTCGTCCGGCCGGTCGTAGGCGAAGGTCTCCATGGTGAGGCCGGGGAAGCTGCTCACGAAGTCCCCGACGTTCTGGACCAGCCCGTTGAGCAGGAACGCGGTGTTGCCGGTCACCAGCACGAAGCCGGCCAGCCCCAGGGCGAGGACGACGTTGAGCTGGGAGAGCCGCTTGATGCCCCGGTCGACACCGCTCACCGCGGACACCGTCGCCACGCCCACGGCCAGGGCGATCAACCCCAGCTGCGCGGCCCGGCCCTCGGGGATGCCGAACAGCACCGACAACCCGTAGTTCAGCTGCACCACACCGATGCCCAGCGACGTGGCGACGCCGAAGATCGTGCCGAGGACCGCCGCGACGTCCACGGCGTCGCCCAGCGAGCCGTGCACGCGCCGGCCGAAGATCGGGTACAGCACCGAGCGGATGGCCAGCGGCATGTTCATGCGGTAGGCGAAGTAGGCCAGCGCCATCCCCATCAGCGCGTACATGCCCCAGCCGTTGATGCCGTAGTGGAACAGCGTCCACACGGTCGCCTCGCGGGCGGCCTCCACCGTCTCGCCCTCAACCACCGGCGGGGCCAGGTACTGCGTGACCGGCTCGGCGACGGCGAAGAACATCAGGTCGGTGCCGATGCCGGCGGCGAAGAGCATCGACGCCCAGGCGAAGGTGCTGAACTGCGGGGTGGAGTGCTCGGGGCCGAGCTTGACCTTCCCGTACCGCGAGAAGGCGATGGCCAGGACGAAGACGAGCACGGCGGTGGCGAAGGCGATGTAGAACCAGCCGAACCACTCCGACGTCCAGCCGACCAGGGAGCCGATCGTCTCCGCGGCCGACGTCGGGGTCGCCGTCGCCCAGAGCGCGATCGCGAGGACGCCGGCGACCGAGCCGTAGAAGACGCGCCGTTTGATCCCGGAGCCCGCGTCGGGGGACCGGGTGCCGGGCTCGCTCATGCCCGCTTCCCCCACTCTGTCGCGAGGTGCGCTGCCGACGTCTTCGATGTGCCGCTCACCGGCCGGATGGTGGCACACCCGGCGGCGTGCGGCAGCCGCACGGCAGCCCGGGCCGACGGGCTCAGGTGGTGGGGGCGGCCGTCTCCTCCCGGCGCAGCAGCGCTCCGGCCTCGGCCGCGGGCAGCGGCCGGGACAGCAGGTAGCCCTGCGCCCGGTCGCACGCCTGTGCCCGGAGCCGCGCCATCTGCGCGTCCTCCTCGACCCCCTCGGCGACCACGGTGAGACCGAACGTGTGCGCCGCGCGGATCATCAGGGCGACCAGTTCGAGGTGGGCGGGCTCCCCCGACGCCACGAAGCTGCGGTCGATCTTCAGCGTGTCCACGGGCATGTTCCGCAGCTGCCCGATCGAGGTGTACCCGGTGCCGAAGTCGTCGATGGCGATGCCGACGCCCATGTCCCGCAGCTCGGTCAGGTGGTCGTACGCGGCCGGGTCGTCCACCAGCACCGTCTCGGTGACCTCGAGGACCAGCAGCCGCGCCGGCAGCCCGGAGGTGGCGAGCGCGTCCGCGACGTCGGTGACCACCCGCCGGTCGGCGAGGTGCCGGCCGGAGATGTTCACCGCGATCGTCGGCTCGGGCCGCCCCGGGGCCACCGGGAACTCCACCCGCCACTGCGCCAGCTGACGGGTCGCCTCCTGCAGCACGAAGCGGTCGATGTCCCCGACGAGGCGGGACCGCTCGGCGACCGGGATGAACTGGTCCGGCGGGACCGGGCCGACGCCCGGCCGGTCCCAGCGGACCAGTGCCTCGTACCCGGTCAGCCGGTCGGACGCCAGGTCCATGACCGGCTGGTAGACCAGGTGCATCTCGCCGCTGGCCAGGCCGTGGCTGATGGCCGCCTCGAGCTCGGCCTGCTCGGTCAGCTGCAGCCGGAGCGTCTCGTCGAAGATCTCCGCCCGGCCCCGGCCGTGCGCCTTGGCCCGGTACGCGGCGGTGTCGGCCTCGGCGAAGAGCACGTCGGCGTCGGTGCCGCCGTCGCGGCTGATCGCCACGCCGACGCTGGCGCCGACGCCGACCGTCAGCGCCCCCACCGGGATCGGCTCGCTGACCGAGGCGATGAGCCGCTCGGCGAGGTCGATCAGGTCGTGCTCGGCGTGCACCGGCTCGACCAGGACGACGAACTCGTCGCCGCCGAGGCGGCAGACGACGTCACCCGGGCGCACGGCCGCCCGGAGCCGGCCCGCCACCGCGCGCAGCACCTCGTCGCCGGCCGCGTGGCCGTGGCCGTCGTTGACGGCCTTGAAGCCGTCCAGGTCGATGAAGAGGAGACCGGTCATCTCCCCGGACCGCCGGCCGCGGTGCAGGGCCGAGGTCACGAGGGTGAGGGCCTGCGCGCGGTTGGGCAGCTCGGTCAGCGGGTCGTGCGTGGCCTGGTGCGCGAGAGCGAACTGCAGCTCCTCGCGCTGGCGCACCGAGGTGACGATCGCCTTGACCGAGGCGTGCACGACCTCGCCGAGCGGGCCGGGCAGGGGCTCGTCGAGGAGCGCGTCGTCGAGGTCGCCGCGGGCCACGGCCTGCGCCTGGTCCTGGATCCGGCGCAGCCCGGCGACGGCCGACCCGAGCGCGGCCGAGACCGTCCGGACCTCCCGCGGCCCGGCGACCTCGACCGCCACCAGCGATCCCTCGCTGATCTCGGTCGCCTGGGCGGCGAGCAGGCGGAGCGCCCCGGTGACGCTGCGGCCGAGGACGAAGGCGCCGAGCAGCGAGGCGACGAGCAGGCCGGCTCCCATCAGCAGGACGAACTGGAGCCGGTCGCCGGCGCGCTCGAGGTCGGCGGCCACGAGCTGCCGGGCCTCGTCGACCGCCGTCCCGACCAGCTCGGCCAGCATCGTGCTGCGGTCCTGGCTCTGGAACAGCACGGTGACCAGGTCGCTGAGCGGCATGGCGGCGCCGCCGTCGTCGGTGAGTCCCTGCGCGAGCAGGCCGTCCAGCTGGGTGACGACGTCGGAGGTGCGGACCTCCTCCCAGGCATCCCGCAGGCCCTGCCCCGAGACAGTGTCCATCCGGCGCTGGGCGTCCAGGTAGTCCAGCCACTGGGTCTCCCAGGCGGTGCGGGAGCCGATCAGCTCGTCGCCGCCCTCGGCCAGCAGGGAGCCGATGAAGAGGGGCATCTGCCGGCCGGCGGCCTGCGCCAGCTGGGCCACGGTCTGGACGTCACGGATGGCCCGCAGCGTGTTCCCGGGCACGCCCTCGGAGGTCGCTGCCGCGGCGGCCGCCGCCTGCGCGTTCATGAGGTCGTTGGAGACGCGCAGGAACCGGAGGTGCAGCGCCTCGATGTCCAGCCGGCCCGCCTGGTCGGCCTGGCGCAACTCCGCCAGGTCATCGGCGGCACGCGCCGCGGCCGCCGCCCCGACGGAGCCCGCCGAGACCCGGGCCAGGGCCTGGTCGGTGACTGCTCGCGCACGAGCCGCCTCGTCGATCGCGGTCTGCCGCTGGGTGCGCAGGAAGAACTCGGGCAGCCCGAGGGCCGCCGCGGCCGCCGGATCGCCGATGACCGACAGCGACAGGACCGGGATCATCTCCTGCTCCACACCGCTGCGCGCGGCATCGAGCAGGGCCAGCGCGCGCACGGCGACCTCGGCACGCTCCGCGCCGGCGACCTCGGCCGCGCGCGCCTGGGCCGCCGCGACGGTGAGAACACCGACGCCGACCATGGGCAGGAGCACCAGCGCGATCAGGTACCGCCGCAGCGGGAACCCGCGCCGTCGCCCGCTATCCACGTCCTGGTGTGTGCGCACGCTGCTCCTATCGGGCCGTGATCCACGGCACTTGAGGTCGGTCCCCACCCGTCCAGGTGAGGTGACACGGGCAGGGGGGCACAGGCAGTTCGCAGGCGCTGCCGAGGGAAACCGTCAGACCTGCCGGGGATGCTCACGGCACGCCCCAGCCCCGAGGAGATCCGTGATCGACCTGGCCCCCCGTCCCACCCGCCCGCAGTCCGCGCGCCTGCCGTCGGCCGGCGCCCGCCTACCGGCCCGCTTGCGCCAGCGCGCCGTGCTCGTGGTGCCACCCGTTCCGGGGGCCGACCGCCGGGAGTGACACCGGTCCGCGCCCCCGGGTCAGCGGGCTGGTGCCGTCACCAGGTGGCACCCGGGGGAGCCGAACTCCTCCACCTCGAAGCCCATCAGCCGCAGCACGGTGACGACGGCCGCGGTCATCGACCGCTGCACGGCGGCCTCCATGGCACCGCCACGGGCCTGGTGGACGCTCATCCGGTCGTGCTGACGCCAGGTCACGAGGACCCCGGCCGAGTCCGGGTGCGGGGTCAGGCAGACCCCGCCCACGGCGTGCCCCACGCCTTCCCGGCCGTCGCAGTCGTGCAGGGGCAACCCGGCCTCGAGCAGCGCGGCGGTGACGTCGACGGCCAGCGTGGTCAGCACGTCGTCGTCGTCGGTCATGAACGGGTCCCAGTCCTCCGGGAGCAGGTCGAGCTGGTCCCCCAGGTCGGCCAGCCAGTCGCGCTCCTCCGCCGACTGCCGCCGGACCACGCCGCCGTCCGCCCGCCGACCGCCGTGGACGACCCGCGTGCGGTCGGTCAGGTCCTCGGCCAGGCGCGCCCACTCGGCGTCGAGCGAGTCCGCGAACGGACCGGCCACCGCCGCACCGTCGTGCTCGTCGACCAGCCACCAGCCGGTCGCCCCCGTGGTGTCGGGGAGGCTCCGGCCGGCCGGGTGGGTGGCCAGGCCGACAGCCGCCCGCTCCGCCCCGGGCTGCCCGGCCGCATCGCCGGAGGACTCGACGCCTGCGGCGTCAGCGGCCGCGCGGGCGGCCGCGCCCTGGCCGGCGGGCTGCGGCGCGTGGACGGTGGCGCGGTGCGCCCGCACCGCGTTGCGCTCGAACTCGTACCGGGCGGTGGAGCTCGCGGCCAGGACGACGACGAGCGCGATCAGCCCGCAGCACCCCAGCAGCGGCCCGGCGATGGCCAGCAGCTCACCAGGCACGCCAGGCCCCCTGCGGCCCCGCGCCCCAGGACGCCGCGCGGTTCGTCCACTCCTGCACCCGGGCCGCCCACCCGGGGTGCGGTGGGCGCACCACCGGTGGCGCGGGGACCGGCTCCTCCACCATCAGCTCCCTGAGCAGGTCCAGACCCGGGTCGTCGAAGACCTCGCGCAGGGGGAGGGACGGCGTGCGGACAGGTGATGCGGTGGCGTGCACTGGGGGCTCCTCGCAGGTGGTGCTCCGCGGCTGGGAAGCACCGCGGATGACCCGAAGGCTAGGGACGACGGGCCCCCGCGAAGGCCGCTCGGACCGGTTCCGGGCCTGGCCCGTGTCCGTTTCGTTGCGGAGCGGGGCCCGGGCGCGCGGTGACCCCTTCCCCGGGACGCCGACCTGTCGACAAACCACCCGTTCGCGAGCGTGGCGGGGGCCGATGGCCGGGTCGGTCATCCCGCCGCGGACCCGGCGCGCCGGCGTGTCGCGGGTCTACCGCAGGCCGGCGAGGAACGCCCGCACGCGCTGCGCCAGCAGGGCGGCCGCACCCGGGTCGTGGTCGGGCAGGCTGCGGTCGCTGAACAGGTGCCGGTCGCCCGGGTAGAGGAACAGCTGCGCGCCGTCGATCGCCTCGGCGAGATCGCGCGCGACGTCGACGTCCCCCCACTCATCGGCGTCCATGACGTGGAACTGCACCGGCACGCCCGCGGGCCAGTCGTCGGCGAACTCGCCGAGTGGGACGGCGGCGTGCATCAGGACCGCGCCGGCGGCCCCCGGACGGGTCTGCGCCAGCAGCTGCGCCGGCATGACCCCGAGGGAGAAACCGGCGTAGACCAGCCGCTCGGGCAGCTCCGCGACGGCCGCGCGGCCGCGCTCCAGCACCGTGCCGAAGCCGATCTCCTGAGCGTGCGCGACGCCGTTCTGGAGGGTGTCGAACGTGCGCCCCCCGTACAGGTCGGGCGTGTGGACGACGTGCCCGTCCGCGCGCAGCTCATCGGCGAACGCGAGGCACCCGGGCGTCATCCCCTGCGCGTGGTGGAACAGCACCAGCTCGGCCATGGCGGCACGCTAATCGCCGGGGCTGACGGATGGACGCCCGACGGTGGGCCCCGTGGGGATCGAACCCACAACCCGCGGATTAAAAGTCCGCTGCTCTGCCAGTTGAGCTAGAGGCCCGGGAGCGCGCGACCGACGGGCCGGCGGCACCCGGCGGAAGGCTACCGCCGGTGGCGCACCCGGCCCCGGCGCCGGCACCGTGGCGGCCGGCCGAGCAGCCGCGGAGCAGCGCCGGCGAGGTTCGATCGGGAACTGCCGGGTCGGCCCACGCATCGACCCCGGCGCACCCGGTCATAACCTTGAGGAGCCGCACCCACGAAGCGCGGTGACATACCTCATACGCCCGCGATCGCATGTAGCGGCCGAATCCGGCCGACGATCGTTGAGGAGGCGCTGCGGCGCCGGGCCGAGCACACAGCCAGAGAGGCAGACGTGACTTCCGAGCGCAGCGTTCCCGACAGCGCGAACCCCGACGTCGTACTCGTCGGCGGCGGCATCATGAGCGCGACCCTGGCGCAGCTGTTGCAGGTCGTCGCCCCCGAGTGGAGCGTCGCGGTCTTCGAGTCGGGCAGCGCCGTCGCTTCCGAGAGCTCGGGGCCCTGGAACAACGCCGGCACCGGGCACGCCGCCCTCTGCGAGCTGAACTACACGCCTGCGGGCCCCGACGGCCGGGTCGACCCGAGCAAGGCGATCACGATCAACGAGCAGTTCCAGGTGTCGCGCCAGTTCTGGTCGCACCTGGTCCGCGCCGGCATGACGGGCTCCCCCAAGGAGTTCATCTCGCCCGTTCCGCACCTGAGCTTCGTCACCGGCGAGCAGGGTCGCACCTACATGCGCAACCGGTACGCCGCGCTGAGCGCCCAGCCGCTGTTCGCGGGGATGGAGTACACCGAGAGCCCGGCGGAGATGGCCGACTGGCTGCCGCTGATGATGGAGGGGCGCGACCCGGAGCAGATCGTCGCGGCCACCCGCTCGGTCGCCGGCACCGACGTCAACTTCGGCGCCCTCACCCGCCTGATGCTCGACGACGCCGCCACCCGCGGGGTGAACGTCCACGTCAACCAGCGGGTGGACGCGCTCGAGAAGGAGAGCGACGGCCGCTGGAAGGTGACCGTCCGCGACACCCAGACCGGCGACCGCGTGACGATGCGCGCCGGCTTCGTCTTCGTCGGCGCCGGCGGCGGTGCCCTGCCCCTGCTGCAGAAGGCCGGCATCCCCGAGATCCGCGGCTTCGGCGGCTTCCCGGTCAGCGGCATGTTCCTGCGCTCCCGGTCCCCCGAGCTGGTCGGCCGCCACCAGGCGAAGGTCTACGGCCAGGCGGCCGTCGGCGCCCCGCCGATGTCCGTGCCGCACCTGGACCTGCGGCTGATCGACGGCGAGTACTCGCTGCTGTTCGGGCCCTACGCCGGCTTCTCCCCCAAGTTCCTCAAGGCCGGCTCGATGTTCGACCTGCCGAAGAGCGTCAAGCCGAACAACCTCGGCTCCATGCTCGGCGTGGCCCGCACCGAGATGGCGCTGACCAAGTACCTGATCGGCGAGCTGATGCAGACCCGGTCGGCCCGGCACCGCACCCTGCAGGAGTTCGTGCCCACCGCCGAGCAGGGCGACTGGGACATGGTCACCGCCGGCCAGCGGGTGCAGGTCATCAAGCAGGACCCGAAGTCGGGCAAGGGCGTGCTCCAGTTCGGCACCGAGCTCATCGTCGGCGGGGACGGCAGCATCGCCGGCCTGCTCGGCGCCTCGCCCGGCGCCTCGACCGCCGTCTCGGCGATGCTGACCCTCCTGGAGCGGTGCTTCCCCCAGCGCATCGACGCCTGGCGCCCCCTGCTGCAGACGGCGATCCCGTCCTACGGCCACTCGCTGAACGACGAGCCGGCGCTGCTGGCCCAGGTACGCGCGGAGACCATGCAGACGCTGGAGCTCAACGGCTGATCAGCGGTAGCCCGCTCGACACCACGGCAACGCCCGGGGAACCGGTCCGCGCAGGACGGGTTCCCCGGGCGTCGTCGTCACAGCACGCCCAGCACCAGGAGCAGCAGGAGCGTCAGCAGCGCCGAGATCAGCAGCGAGCCGAGGCAGCCGAGACGGCTGGAGAACAGGAAGAACATCCTCGGGAGTTGCCCGCGCGCCGACGGACCACACCTCCTGTGCAGTGGGTCACCGTGATTCGGTACGGTCCACCCGTTCAGGGGATCGCGGTCGACCCCGGCGGTTACGTACCGTCATCATCGTTCCGGTCGGGGAACGCGACTCCGCGCCCCTGTCCGCCGCATCCTCCGCCCCGCGCTCCGGCGCCGGGCGGGCACGACCCCGGCCCGGCTGACCCGTTCCCCCCGGGGCAGCCGGGCCGGCTTCTTCCCCCACCGCCTCAGCCGCGCCGGCACACCTGCCGGACCAGCTCGACCAGGGCGGCACGCAGCTCCTCGTCGACGGGGAGGTCGACCACCAGCTCCGGTCGTCCGCCGATCCGCACCCCGACGGGGAAGAGGTGCGGCTGCTTGGCCTCGGCCAGCACGTGCGCGTCGCACGTGGCCACGGTGAAGGTGAGCGACCCTTCCGCAGCGCCGGTCCCCGCGGGCAGCTCCAGCGGCACCTCCGCCGCGACGTCGAACTGGACGTTGCCGCCCACCCGCTCCACGAGGATCCGCGCGTCGGGCCCCCGCCGGGCCAGCGTCAGCCGGGCGGTGAGCCGGTCCGGCCCGGCCCGCGGCCCGCTCACCCCGAGCTCCACCGCGTCGGCCACCGCACGGGCCCCGCACTCCTCGCCGTGGACGCGGTCGAGGGCCTCCCCCTCCAGCGCCACCCGCACGTGTTCCACCGTGCCGTCGGGCCGCAGCAGCGTCAGCCGGGCGGTCGCGGGCCCGTCACCGGCCGGGCACACCGCCTCGCCGTAGGGCGTTGGCAGGTCGACGACGCGCCCGGGCACGAACTCGGTGGCCACCTCGGTCGGCGGCAGCGGCGCGAAGCCGGGCGCGTCCAGCGCCACCGCGGTCACCGTGTACGGCGCGCCGCCGGTGTGGGTGATCCGCACCTGGATCCGCCCGCCGACGGCCTCGTCGGTGCGCAGGCGGACCGCCTCGGCGGCGACGCCGGGCACCGCCGGCACCAGCGGAGCCGCGGCGGTCGACGGCGGGGGATCCGCCTGCCCTCCGGCCGGTTGCGTGCCGCAGGCCGCGGCCAGCAGCACCGCCAGACCCACGGCCGTGCGCCTCATGGCGCCGCAGCGTAGAGCGGCGCCACCCCCGCGTCAGCGGTGCCGGCTCGGCACCCGGGCCATGACCCGGCCGGCGTCCATGCGCACCTCGAGCTTCTCCTGCGGGTTGGCCGCCGGCCCGCGGCGCGGCTCCCCGCTGTCGAGGTCGAACGCGGAGCCGTGCCACGGGCACACCAGGCACTCGCTGCCGCGCACCGTCTCCACCGCGCCCTCGTCCAGCGGGCCGGACAGGTGGGAGCAGGCCCCGACGAAGACGTCGACCCGCGCGCCGCGGCGGACGACGGCCAGCGGCACCGACATGCTGCCGCCCTTCCCGGTGCGCAGCGTCGGCCGCCCCTCGGGCAGGTCGTCGAGCGGTCCGAGGTCGACCCAGTCGGTGGTCAGTGCCCGGACAGCGGTGGCCGCGTGCGAGGCGCCCGAGGACTGCGCGTAGGACATGTGCCCGCCGATCGCCGCCGAGCTCCCCGCGAGGCCCAGGCCCGCGTACGCCAGCGCCCGGCCCAGTGCGCCCCTGCCCTGGGACCGGGCCACCAGCGAGCCGGCGTAGAGGCCCAGCGCGGCGGTGTTCATCAGCGCGTGCAGGGCGCCGAGCCGACGGACGCCGGCGCCCTGCTCCGACCAGTCCGCCGCTCCCGACAGGGCCGCCGGCACCGCCGCGGCCACCCCCGTGCCGATCAGCACGGTGGCGGCCGGCCGCAGCGGGGGCACGGCGTCCAGCAGTCCGGCCGACACCCAGCTGCCCACTGGCACCTGCACCAGCACCGGGTGCAGCGGATGCCCCAGCCAGGTCCCGTGCAGGACGTCCTTGACCGCGCTCGGCATGCCGAGGACGGCGCGCCGTGCGGGCTCGATGGCCTTGTCGAACGCCGACACGTCCGCGATGCGGTCCAGGAAGCCCATGAGACTCATGGCCGCCCCCTACCCGCGCGGACCCGGCCCGACGCACGGCGCCCCGACGACTGCACCGAGGTGCTCACAGGTGACCGTGAGCAAGGACACGGGTGAGTGCCAGTGACGCCAGGCATGTTCAGAGGTGACAGGGGTTCTGCCGAAGAGAATCATTGACCTGTTCACCTGCGACCGACCGGAGGCCCTCCCCCGTGACCTGCCCGTCCCTGCTCCGCCGCGGCCACGCCGCCGACGCCGTCGGCGACCTGCCGCACGCAACGGTGCAGGGCCCGCCCGGGGACGCCACCTCGGCGCAGTTCCTGCGCGGGGACGCCACCTCGGCGCAGTTCCTGCGCTTCGTGCTGGTCGGCGCGGTCACCACCGTCGTCTACGCGGCGCTGTTCGTGGCGGGGCATGGCTGGGGCTACCTGCCGGCCCACCTCGTGGCGACGGCGGTCTCCACGGTGCTGGCCAACGAACTGCACCGCCGGCGCACGTTCCACGCCGACCAGCGGGTGCACTGGTTCACCGCCCAGTGGGAGGCTGGCGGCGTCACCGTCCTGGGCCTGCTCGCGACCAGCACCGCCCTGGGGCTGCTGGACGCCCTCACCGACGGCACCCACCCCCTGCTGCAGATCGCCACGGTCGCCGGCGTGACGGCCTTCATCGGCCTCATGCGGTTCCTCGCGCTGCGCTGGATCTTCCGCCCCGCACCCACCCGGATCTGAGCGCCTCGCCGCGCCGATCGGAACGACGACCCGGACGTCGCTAGCGTGGTCCACGTGAGCGAGCCCACCGCGTCGACGTCCCCCTGGCCCGGCCGGGCCCGGGTGGCCGGCCGATGGGCCGGCCGCGTGGCCATCGCGCTCGTCGGTGCCGTCATCGCGGTCCTGCTGTTCGCGCGGGTCTCCGCGCCCATCGGGCCGTTCGACGCCACGCTCGCCTTCCGCCCCGCCTCCGGCGGTGCGGAGGTCGCCGTCCCGCCGCTGGGCTCCCTGGCGGTCGACGCCTACGACGGGCCGCTCCGGCTGGACATCTCGCTGCAACGGGTCGACCAGGCCCGCGCGGAGGCGCTGGCGACCGACCCGGTGCGGCTGGCCGGCGTCGTCGACCGGGTGACCGAGGACCTGCAGTCCGCCGTCGTCCGGCTGGTCTGGGTGACCGTGCTGGTGGCGCTCGCCGGAGCCGCGCTCACCTCCTGGGTCGTGCTGCGCCGCCGCCGCGAGCCGCTCATCGCCGTCGGTATCACCGCGGCGCTGCTGGCCGGCACGGGCGCGCTGGGCGCCGCGACGTGGCGCCCCGAGGCGCTGTCGCAGCCGACGTACACCGGACTGCTGGTGAACGCCAACAGCCTGATCGGCAACGCCCAGGACATCGTCGCCCGGTTCGATGCCTACCGGGCGTCCCTCGAGGACCTGGTGGCCAACGTGGGCACGCTCTACGCGACGTTGTCCGCGCTGCCCTCGCCGAGCGGCACCGGCGACTCCGTGGCCCTCCTGCACGTGTCCGACATCCACCTCAACCCGGCCGGCTTCGACCTGGTGCGGCAGGTGGCGCAGCGCTTCGAGATCGACGGCATCCTCGACACCGGCGACATCACCGACTGGGGCAGCGAGCCCGAGAACCGGCTGATCACCGCGGTGGGCGACCTCGGCGTGCCCTACGTCTACATCCGCGGCAACCACGACTCGGCCACCACGGCGAGCATCCTCGCCGCCCAGCCCAACGTCACCGTCCTGGACGACTCGGACGTGAGCGTCGCCGGCATCCGGATCGTCGGCGCCCCCGATCCCCGGTTCACCCCGGACAAGAGCACCGGCGACGACGACGCGGGCGCCGACGTCCTCGAGCGGTCCGGCGAGGAGCTGGCGGACTACACCCGGACGCTGGCCGAGGACCCGGCCATCGCGATGGTGCACGACCCGAAGCAGGCGCCGCCGCTGGACGGCCTCGTGCCGCTGGTGCTGGCCGGGCACACGCACAACCGGGTGGTCGAGGAGCTCTCCGACGGAACCCTGCTGATGGTGCAGGGCTCGACCGGCGGCGCCGGCCTGCGAGCGCTCGAGGGCGAGTACCCGGAACCGCTCACCTGCACCGTGCTCTACCTCGACCCGGCCACCGGCGCGCTGCAGGCCTACGACGACATCACCCTCGGTGGGCTGGGCTCCACGGAGGTGACGGTGGAGCGCACCATCGTCGCGGAGAGCCCGCCGGCCGACGAGGCCCAGCTGCCCGCCGGCGGGGTGGCGCCCCCTGCCGTCGGCGGGGTGGAGCCCCCTGCCGTCGGCGGGGTGGAGCCCCCGGTGGTCGGCGAGGTGGAACCCCCCGACGCGGGCGTGGAGCCGGGGCCGGGCGGCGGCGTGGTCGTGCCCCCCGGGCCGGGCGGCGCCCCGCTCGCGCCGACCTCCCCGCCGGGATGACCGCCGGGTCCTACGCTCGCGACATGACGTCGACGACCCGCATCACCCGGTTGGCCGCTGGGGTGCTGGCCGGCGGCCTCTCCCTCGCGGCGCTCAGCGGCTGCACCCTCTCGTCCCAGAACGTCTCGTGCTCCGGGGGAACCTGCACGGTGACCCTCTCCGGCGACGGCGCGGAAGCCGAGATCCTCGGCACCACGCTGGCGTTCGACAGCGTGCAGGACGGTCGCGCCACGCTGACCGTCGGCGGGACCACCGTGTCCTGCGCCGAGGGCGAGAGCGTCTCCGCCGGCCCTCTGGAGCTCGCCTGCTCCAGCGTCACCGACGACTCGGTGGAGCTGCGGGCCACCCTCGGCTGAGACGGGTCGTCCGGCGCGCCGCCCCCTCTCGGGGGACCCCGCCTCGGGCGGGGCCCGGGAGCCATGTATTGTTCTCGCTGCCCCCGGCGAACACGAGCCCCCATCGTCTAGCGGTCCAGGACGCCGCCCTTTCAAGGCGGTAGCACGGGTTCGAACCCCGTTGGGGGCACGCAGCACCAGCACCACCAGCAAGGCCCTGTAGCGCAGTTGGTTAGCGCGCCGCCCTGTCACGGCGGAGGTCGCGGGTTCGAGTCCCGTCAGGGTCGCTCTCCGGTGAGGTCACCGGAAGGGGCAGGTAGCTCAGTCGGTACGAGCGCTCGCCTGAAAAGCGAGAGGTCGGCGGTTCGACCCCGCCCCTGCCCACACTCTCCTCATCGCACGGGCCCGGCAGTCGCCGGGCCCGTCGTCATCTCACGCCCAGCTGCGGTCGGCCACCACCTGGGCGTAGACCTCCCCGTGCACCTCGCGCACGGCGGCGCGCTGGTCCTCCCGCCAGCTCCGGTCGGCGGGCCGCGGCATGGGCCGGGTGAGCGCCGCGCCGATCGCGGCGGTCAGCGACACCGGGTCCAGGCCCGTGAACTCGTCGTTGGTGTAGGGCGCGACGTCCGACCACTGGTCGGCGAACCACCCGCAGCTCGGCGCCACCACCCGGGTGCCGACGTCCCGGCAGATCTCGACGTCGGCCGAGTGCGTGCCGCACCGCTCGGGCAGCACCGCGGCGTGCAGCTGCTGCAGCTGGGCGGTCCATCCACCGTCGCCGACCAGGACGAGCTCCACCTCTCCCTCCTCGGCGAGGGCGACGATCTCGGGATCCAGGGCCGGCGCCTCCGCCTCGTCGACGAGGACCCGCAGCCGGCCACCGCCCGACAGCGCGCCCGAGAGAGCCGCGCGGACGATCCCCACGGGGTCGGGGATCGTGCTGGACGCCGGCCCCACCCGCACGCCGACCAGCCCCCGCTCGGCGCCCAGCTCGGGGTCGGGGACGGCGATGGACGGGTGGGCCACGACGATCGCCGTGCGCCCGTACCGCTCGGCGATCTCGTCGGCCGCCCCGGGGGTGAGGGTGAGCACGACCTCCGCCGTCGCGAGCACCGCCGCGAGGTGGTCGTCGGTCTCCGCGGGCGCGGGGCGCTGCGGGTCGCGCAGCTGGTGGACCGTGACGACGAGCGGGATACCGAGCCGCTGCAGCTCCTCGGCCCACGCCTCCAGCTCGGTCGCGCCCAGGTACCCGTGGACGGCGTGCAGGTGGACGACGTCGACCTCGTCCGCGTGGACCGCCAGGTGGGCGAGGTCCAGCCACGGGCTGGGGACGACGTGGTCGCCGACCCGGATCGACCCGTCGGGGAGCACGGCGTCCACGTAGGGGTCGGTGTGCGGGATGGACACCACCCGGATGCCTGCCCCCGGCGTCGGGGGCAGCCCCGGGAGCGGGGGTTCTGCGTGCGTCACGCGCGGGTGCATCTCCTCGTGCGGTCGAGCCTCACGACAGCACGACGGTGCCGCTCGACGTCCTCAGCGCCCGGCGACGTCCATGCGCCCGGTCCGGTTCTGCATACCCCACGCGGCCCCCGGGCAATCGGTGATCAACTCCATCGGGTGAGTTGGCATCTCCGGCGCGTCACGAACCGGTGCGGCCGATCCAGCGCGCCGTGGCGTACGCAGGCTCGCGGAAGCGGGCGAGCGGGCCGTCGGCGGCCAGCCCCGGCGGCGGGTTCCGCACCGCGTCGAAGCGCAGGTCGGTGTCCAGCGAGCCGTGCCGACCGGTGGCCCGCAGCGTGGCGAAGGGGCGCCACTCCTCCAGGCCGCGGGCGGCCGCCAGGGTGAAGACGACGTCGCCCGACACGGCGGCCGCGGCCAGCGGCGCGGGGTCGGTGGGCAGGGAGGATGCCTGCGGGAGGGCGGCCAGCCGCACCGGCCCGACGGCCGAGCGGTAGGCCATGATCGAGCCGTAGGTCGCCGCCGCGTCCGCCCGCGGCACCGGCACCAGCCGCGTCAGGCGGCCGCGCCCGATGGTCGAGAGCAGCAGGTCGACCGGGAAGCCGTCCGCACCGGTCAACCGGATCGTCAGCCCCAGGACGTCGGGCAGCGGGGCCGGGAGCCCGGCGCCGCGCGACATCCGGACGACGACGTCGTCGGTACCGGCGCCGTCGAGCCACGGGACCCCGAACGGCGGTCGCGCGCCCTGCCGGTCCAGCACACCGGCCAGCACCGCCCCGCGCGGGTGCATGGGGCGGCCACGCCGCCAGCGCGCCACGGCGCCGAGCGGCACCGCCACCACCTGCCCCGCAGCTGCCACCAGATCAGGCACACGTCCTCCGTTCGACCGACGGCGCCTGCCCTACCCGCCGTCGACCGTCGGGCAACCGGCCACGGCAGAGCGACCAGTGCGGCGGCACCCCTCGGCGAAGGGTGCTGGGGCAGCTGGGGCGCGACGGGAGAACGCGGGTGAACTCTGCGCACGTCGCAGCCGATCTTCGGGGAGTTCTGCCCGGTGACAGCACAGCACCAACCGCCTACGTTGTGTACATGCTCTCCACGCTCCTGACCCTCGGCGGTGTACTGGTCGGCCTGCTCGTGCTCCTGGCCGCGATCGTGAGCCTGAGCGCCCGTCCGGCCACCACCAGCCGCGGGCCGCAGAGCGGGCCCCGCACCCCGGCCTGGACGTCCGACGTCGGACGGCCGCACCCCGACGCCTGGTCGGCCCCGACCACCACCACCAGCGAGATGTCCGCCATCCGCTGACCCGGAGCCCGGGTCCCGGCGGCCGCGCCTCTCGCGCCGCCGGGACCCGCGCCGACGGCCGCGTGGCTCAGCTCCCGGCCATCAGCTCTGCGGCGCGTTCCCCGACCAGCACGGCGGTGGCAGCCGGTCCGCGGCTGGGCACCTGCGGGAGCACCGACGTGTCGGCCACCCGGAGCCCCTCGACCCCGCGGACCCGCAGCCGCTGGTCGACCACGGCTCCGGGATCGCTCTCCGGCCCCATGCGCGCGGTCCCGGACAGGTGGACGGCGGTGGTCAGGCGGGCACGGATCCAGGCGTCCAGCGCGACGTCGTCGGCCAGCACCGCGCCGGTCGGCTCGTCGGTCGGCACACCCACCGCGGCCAGCGCGCGGGTCCGCAGCAGCTCCGCCGCCATCCGCACCCCGTCCCGCATCCGCCGGCGGTCCGGCTCCTGCGCCAGGTGCCCGTACTCCACGACCGGGAGG
Source organism: Blastococcus sp. SYSU DS0753 (assembly GCF_054051175.1). NCBI lineage: Bacteria > Bacillati > Actinomycetota > Actinomycetes > Geodermatophilales > Geodermatophilaceae > Blastococcus > Blastococcus sp. SYSU DS0753. Next base: position 228,910 of record NZ_JBJHAT010000003.1, read on the forward strand.
GCGGCCGGGTCCCGCGGGTCGAGGACCAGCCGCCCGCGGCCGACCGTCCGCTGGAGCCCCACCCCGAGCTCGACCACCTCGCCCTCGGGTGCGGCGTGGCCCGTCATCACCTGCGCGAACGGGGCCAGCCAGGGCAGCAGCTCCAGGTCGCCCGGCACCTCGGCGCCGGGCGAGGTCCCGTGCAGGACGCCGTGCAGCGGGGACCGGCCGGGCGGGGCCGTGGTGCCCGGCACGGGACGGAAGGGCAGGTAGACCAGCGGGTGGTCCGAGCACTGCTGCCCCACCCCCGGGGCGTCGACCAGCAGCTCGATCCCGGCGGCCCGTAGCACCGACGGTGGACCGATCCCCGAGAGCAGCAGCAGGTGCGCCGAGCCCACCGCCCCCGCGGCCAGCACCACCTCCTCGGCGCGCACCTCGCCGCCGGTCGTGCGCACGCCCACCGCGTGGCCGTGCTCGACCAGCACCCGCAGCACCTGGACGCCGCCGCGCACGGTGAGGCCGGGGTGCCCGCGGCGCGGGGCCAGGTAGGCCGCCGCGGTGCTGATCCGGACGCCGTCGACGACGTTGCGCGGCAACGGGCCGTAGCCGGGCGCGCCACCGGCGTTCTTGTCCGGCTCGGCCGGGACCCCCAGCTCCTCGGCCGCGGCGGCGAACGCCTCGGCGAGGGGCGGGGCGCTCCGCGGGCGCGTGACCGGCACCGGCCCGTCGGCCCCGTGGCCGGGGCGGTCGCCGAAGTCGCGGTCGCTCTCCAGCCGCACCAGCGCGGGCAGCAGCCGGTCCCAGGACCACAGGTCGTTCCCCGCCGCGGCCCAGCCGGCGGCGTCCGCGGGCGTAGGGCGCACGAAGTAGCCGGCGTTCACCGCGCTGGAGCCGCCGGACACCCGGCCGCGGGGCACCCGCACGGCCCGCCCCCCGGGCAGCAGCCCGGGCAGGTCCCAGTTCGCCGGGTGCCCGCTCACCGCGGCGCGCAGGGTGCTGGCGTCGCGGAGCTCGGGCGGGACGCGCGCGGGGTCGGGGTGGTGCGCCCCCGCCTCGAGCAGCAGCACCCGCCGGCCGGCGTCGGCCAGCCGGGCGGCCAGCGGGCACCCGGCCGTGCCCGCGCCGACGACGACGACGTCCCAGTGCTCAGCCACCGGCCAGGCCGAGCACCCCCGGCAGGTCCAGCCGGCGCACCTTGCCGGTCGAGGTGCGGGGCAGGTCGGCCAGCGCGTGCAGCGACTTGGGGCGCTTGGCCGGCGCCAGCCGCTCCCGGGCCCAGGCGGCCAGCGCGCCGGCGTCCGCGTCGCCGACGTAGGCGGCCACCACCCGCTGCCCCCACTCGGGGTCGGGGATGCCGAACACCGCGCTCTCCACGACACCGGGATGGGCGTCGAGGACCGCCTCCACCTCCGCCGGGTAGACGTTCACCCCACCGGAGATGACCAGGTCCTCCCGCCGGCCGTCCAGCCAGACGGTGCCGTCGTCGTCGACCCGGCCCAGGTCGCCGACGGTGACCCGCTCCCCCCGCCACGCCGCGGCCGTCTTCTCGGGCGCCCGCCAGTACTCGAAACGGGCCCAGCGGGGCACCGCGCACCAGAGCTGGCCGCGCTCGTCGGTCTCCAGCCGCCGCCCCGGACGGGCCCGCCCCACGCTGCCGGGGTGGGCCAGCCAGTCCTCGGGCGAGCAGACGGTGAACTGCGCCTCGGTGGACCCGTAGAACTCCCACACGCTGCCCTCCGGCAGCGCCGCGAGGACCGCGCGCTTGAGCGGCTCGGGGCACGGCGCGCCGGCGTGCACCAGCCGGCGGAACGAGGACCAGTCGACGTCGTCCCGGGCGAGCAGCCGCTGCAGGTGGGTGGGGACGCAGAACGCCGTCGTCGGCCGGTGGGTGGAGATCACCCGGGCGGCGCGGGCGGCGTCGAAGGGGCCGGGCAGCAGCACCTCACCGCCGGCCAGCAGCGTGTGGACGGCGAACCGCAGCGGCGCGCTGTGGTGCAGCGGCGAGAGGACGACGTGCCGGTCCCCCGGCCCGAAGCCCCACAGCTCGATCTCCTCCCCGGCCAGGGCGCGGGCGTCGTCGGCGCCCAGGACGCCGGACCACACGCCCTTGCGCCGGCCGGTGGTGCCGGAGGTGTAGTGCATGGGCCGCGCCAGGGGCACGGGGGCCAGCGCGGCCTCCGCGTCGCCGAGCAGACGCGCCGGGTCGGTCCCGGCGTCCAGCGCGGGGTCGGCGTCGGCGGCCAGCGCCGCGCGCTCCTCGGCCGGCAGCGCCGGGTCGAGCACCACGGGGACGACGCCGGTGCGCAGCGCGCCGAGGACGACGGCGAGCAGCGCCGGCGAGGCGACCGCGGACACGAGCACGCGGTCGCCCTCCCGCACCCCGGCGGCAGCGAGCCCGGCTGCGGCGCGCCGCTGGTCGCGCTCGCCGGCGCCGGCGGTGACCACGGCGACCCCCGCCCCGGTCATGCCGGCCGCACCCCGTCCCCGCCGACGAGCTCGACCCGGCCGTCGGCGGCGAGCTTGGCCAGGGTGGCCCGGGTCGACTGCGCCGCGGCCGGCCACACCTCGCGGGGCACGTCGGCGTAGACCGCCGCCACGAGCTCGTCGACGCTGCGGGCACCACCGGCCAGCGCGTCGAGCAGTTGCTGCTCGCGGTGCGCCCGGTGCGCCAGGTAGTACTCGAGGACCGCACCGGGATCGGTGGTCAGCTCCGGGCCGTGGCCGCAGTAGAGGGCGCTGGGCCCCAGGTCGTGCACCCGCCGCAACGACTCCAGGTACGCCACCACGTCGCCCTCGGGGTGGGTGACGACCGAGGTGCCCCGCCCCAGGACGTGGTCGCCCACCAGGACCGCCCCGGACTCCAGGCGGAACGCCAGGTGGTCGGCGGTGTGGCCGGGCGTGCCGACGACGTCGATCACCGTCCCGGCCAGGGACAGCCGTTCCCCCGGTTCGAGCACCCGTCCGGCGGGACCCGCGACGTCCCCCGACGCCGCCGCGACGGGGGCGCCGAGACGGGCCCCCCACGGCAGCGCCGCCTCGGCGTGGTCCCCGTGGTGGTGGGTGACCAGGACGGCGACGCAGCGCGCCTGCCGTGCGGCGAGCGCGGCCTCGACGGCGGCCAGGTGCGCGGCGTCGTCCGGACCCGGGTCGACCAGCACCGCCTGGCCGCTGCCCGGGGCGCCCACCACGTAGGTGTTCGTGCCGTCGAGGGTCATCGGCGAGGGGTTGGGCGCCAGCACCCTGGTGACCAGCGGCTCCAGCTCGGCGGTGCGCGGCAGTGCGCCGGGTGCGGGGAGCCCCCACGAGGTGCGGGGGTCGGTCGGGAGGGCCACCCCCGGCACGCTAGTGCGCCGCCGCCGGGGCGCGCACCCGGCGGCTACCCTCCGCCCATGCGCCGCCCCCTCCTCCGCGCCGGGGTGCTCCCGGCCGTGACCGCCCTGGCCCTGCTCACCGGTTGCGGGAGCTCCGACGACGACGGGGGGAGCACCGCAGCCGGGGAGACCACCGCGACCGGAGCTCCCGAGGCCACCGACGGTGGTTTCTGCGCGGAGGCCGTCAGCATCCAGGAGCGGCTCACCGGCAGCGCGACCGCCGCCGGCGACCCCGGTGACCTGCCGGAGATCCTCCGCGCGGCGGCGCGGGAGATGCGCGCGATCGACGCGCCGGACGAGATCGCCCCGGACTGGAGCGCGCTGGCCGACGACGCCGAGCAGCTCGCGGCCACCCTCCAGGGCGTCGACCTCAGCGACCCGGAGGCGCTGGCCACCCTCGAGCAGGAGCTGGCTCCGCTGGAGCAGGAGCTGGACACGGCCTCGACCAACGTGCAGGCCTACCTCGCCGAGGAGTGCGGGCTGGGCCTGCCCACCGAGGAGAGCGCCCCCACCAGCTGACCGTTCCCGGCCCGACCGGGCCGTGGTCAGCCGCCGCAGCCACCGAGGTAGACGCCCCGGGCGTTGAGCCACGGCACCGGGTCCACGTGTCCGCCGTACATCCGGCCGCTGGGGTGGACCTCGAAGTGCAGGTGCGGCCCGGTGGACTGCCCACGGTTGCCGACCTCGGCGATCCGCTCGCCGGCCGACACCCGCTCGCCGGCGGAGACGAAGTACCGGTTCACGTGCCCGTACACGGTGACCGCGCCGTCGTCGCCCTCGATGTAGACCGCGTACCCGAAGCCGGTCGCCGTGCCGGCGCGCCGGACGACGCCGCTGGTCACCGCGTACACCGGGGTCCCGATCGGGGCGGCGATGTCCACACCGCCGTGCAGGGCCCCCCAGCGCCAGCCGTAGCAGCTGGACACCCGCCCCGAGGTGGGCTTGACGTAGCCGGACCCGCTGACCGTGCCGCCGCCACCGCCGCCGCCGCCGCCGCCGCCAGTGCTACCGCCGCCCGCGCTGCCGCCGCCACCGGCGTTGGCACGGTTGCGGGCTGCCTCCGCCTCGGCCTCGCGGGCGGCACGCTCGGCCTCGCGGGCGGCGCGCTCGGCCGCCTCGCGGGCGGCGGCCTCCTCGGCCGCCTTCTGAGCCACCCACTGGTCGTGGGCGTTGCGCGCGCCCTGCAGCTCGAGGAGGCGGATCTGGGCGGCCTTCAACTGCTGGTCGTACTCCGCCTTCTGCGCCTCGATCCCCGCGTAGGCCGCCTGCTGGGTGGCGAGCTGCGCGTCGGCCGCCGCCTTGGCGGCCTCGGCGGTGTCCTCCGCGGCAGCGCGCTCGTCGCGCGTGGCCCGGGCGGTCGAGTTGGCGTTCGCCTGCCGCACACGAGCCACCTCGAACTCGGCCAGGACGTCGAGCTGGTTGGCCGCGACGTAGTCGAGCATCGCTGCGCGCTGGATGAGCTCGCCCGGCCCCTCGGAGTCCAGGAGCGCGGCGGAGCTGGTGAGGCTCCCACCGTTCATGTAGCTGTCGCGGGAGAACGCCGCGATCCGCAGCCCCGCCGCGGCGACGGCCTCGTCGGCGGCCCGGAGCTCGGCAGCGGCCCGCTCGGCGGCCTCCTGGGCGAGCTGCAGCTCCTCGACGGCCGCCTCGTAAGCGGTCCCGGCGGCCTCGGCCAGGACACCGACGCGCTCCAGTTCGGCCTCGGCGGTGGCGACGAGGGCCCGGATGCGGCCCACCTCCGCGGCGGCCGCGTCCTGCTCGCTCCGGGCCGCACCGAGCTCGCCGTCGGTCGGGTTGGGCGGCGGCGGAGGCACCGCGACGGCGGGCGTGCCGGTGAGCACGAGCGTCGCGCCGACCACCGCCCCGATCAGGGCGGTGCGGAACGGGCGGGGAGAGCGGCCCGCAACGGGCCGGCGGCTGCCGGCCCGTGGAGTCGCCGGTCCGGTCGGACGGCGCTGGGACATGTGCTCGCTCCCTGGGGAAGAGGGTGGGCGGTGTGGCCCGCGAACAGTCGCACTGTCACCGGTAGTCACAAAGGCAACACGCGGAACTCTCGCCGCGCCGCAACAAGAACGCTCGGTGACCGCATCGTCGCGATCGGTATGTCGACATGGCCGACGGCGTCCGTCCCCGCCCCGCGGCCGGGCTCAGCCGGATGGGCGCTCCAGCTCGTGGGACAGCGCCTCCAGCTCCGCCCCGCCGGCCATCAGCCGGGTCAGCTCCTCGCGGCTGATCTCCGCCTTCGCGAACTCCCCCATGCTGCGCCCCCGGTTGAGCACCAGGAACCGGTCACCCACCGGGTGGGCGTGGTGCGGGTTGTGCGTGATCAGCACGACGCCGACCCCGCGGTCCCGCGCCTGCGCCACGTAGCGCAGCACGACCCCCGCCTGCTTGACCCCCAGCGCCGAGGTCGGCTCGTCGAGGATCAGCACCCGCGCACCGAAGTGCACGGCCCGCGCGATGGCCACCGACTGGCGCTCCCCACCGGAGAGCGTGCCCACCGGCTGGTCGGGATCGCGGATGTCGATCCCCATCGCCGCCAGCTCCCGGCGGGTCGTCTCCTTGGCGCGCGCGACGTCGAAACGACGGAACGGCCCCCACCCACGGGTGGGCTCGGCACCGAGGAAGAAGTTCCGCCAGATCGACATCAACGGGATCATCGCCAGGTCCTGGTAGACGGTCGCGATGCCGGCGTCCAGCGCCTCGCGGGGCGAGCCGAAGGCGACGGGTCGCCCGTCGAGCAGGACCGCGCCGCGGTCTGCACCGTGCACGCCCGACAGGACCTTGATCAGCGTCGACTTCCCGGCGCCGTTGTCCCCCAGGACGCAGGTGACCTCCCCGGCTCGCACGGTCGCGCGGATCCCGTCGAGCGCGATGACCGAGCCGTAGTCCTTGCCCACGTCGCGCAGCTCGAGCAACGGCGGGGTCGTCGGCGAGGTCGTCGGTGCCGTGCTCATCGCCGGGCCGCCTCGGCGTAGCGCCGCACCAGCCGGTTGGCGAGGACCGCGAGCAGCAGCATCGCCCCCAGGAAGAAGTAGAACCAGTCGGCGTCCCAGCGCAGGTAGGGGATCCCCAGCAGGGTCATGCCGAAGATCAGCGCCCCGAGGGCGGCGCCGACGGCCGAGCCGAAGCCGCCGGTGAGCAGGCACCCGCCGATCACCGCGGCCACGATGTAGATCAGCTCCTGGCCGATGCCGGTGTTGGCCTGCACCGAGGTCAGCCGCACCGCCAGGGTGGTGCCGACGAACCACGCCGCGGCCGCCGTCGTCATGAACAGGGTGATCGTGGTGCGGCGGGCGGGCACGCCGACGTTGCGGGCGGCCACGTCGTCGCCGCCGGTGGCGAAGACCCAGTTGCCGAAGCGCGTGCGCAGCAGCACCCACGTCGCCAGCGCGGTGAACAGCAGCCACCAGAACACCGCCACCCGCACATCGGCGCCCAGGACCTGGACGCGCGAGGCGAAGACCCACTCGGCGGCGGCGTAACCGGGTGCGTCGTCGATGCCGCCGACGGTCACCGTGCTGGTGAACAACTTCGTCAGCCCCAGGTTGAGCCCCTGGAGCATCAGGAAGGTGCCGAGCGTGATGATGAAGCTCGGCAGCCCGGTGCGGGTGACCAGCCAGCCGTTGAAGAAGCCGATCGCCAGCGCCAGCACGAGCGCCACGCCGATGGCCACCCAGATGTTCTGGCCGAGCTCCGTGGCCACGATCCCCACGGTCAGCGCCGTCGTCCCCGTCATCACCCCGGCGGAGAGGTCGAAGTGCCCGCCGATCATGAGCAGCGCGACCGCGACCGCCATGATCCCCAGCGTCGACGCCGGGTCGAGCCAGTTGGCGATGCCGCGGGGCGACCGGAACACCTCGGACTGGACCGCGAAGAAGGTGAACACGGCGACCGCGCCCACCAGCGCGCCCAGCTCCGGCTTGGCCAGCAGCCGGCGGAGCGGCCCCGGTGCGGCCAGCCGCTCGTCGGCCCGCTCCTCGGCCGGAGCGGAGGCCTCCCGGGTGCTCAGCGGGTGCCCTCCGAAGCCAGGTCGGCGATCTCGTCGACGTTGTCGGCGTCCACGAAGCCGGGGCCGGTGAGCACGGCCTGCCCGCCGCCGACGGTGTTCAGGTTCTCCGCGTACAGCTTGAGCATCACGATCGGCAGGTAGCCCTGCTCGTACTGCTGCTGGTCGACGGCGAAGGCGATGTCGCCGTCCTGGATGCCGCTGATGACGTCCTCGTTGAGGTCGAACGTGGCCACCAGCGCCTCCGACCCGGCGTCCCCGGCGGCCTCCACGGCGACGGGGGCGAGCGCGGAGTTCAACGTGAGGACCGCGTCGATCCCCGGGTCGGCCTGCAGCTGGGAGGCGATCGTCGACTGGGCGCCGGTGAGGTCGTTGATGTCCACCTGCACGACGGTGAAGTCCCCGGGCGCCGAGCCGGCGTCCGCGAAGCCCTGGGAGGCGCCCGAGCAGCGCTGGTCCAGCCCGATGTTGCCGGCCTCGTGGATGACGCAGAGCACGCTCGTGGCGCCTTCCTCGGCCAGCCGCCGGCCCGCCCCCTGGCCCGCGACCACCTCGTCCTGGCCGACGTGGCCGATGGCGCCGAACTCGGCCGACCGGTCGCCGCCGGAGTTGATGGTGACGACGGGGATCCCGGCGTCCACCGCCGCCTCGACCGAGTCCCGCAGGGCGTCCGGGTTCGCCAGCGAGACGACGATCCCGTCCACGTCCTGGTTCACCGCGGCGTCGATCAGCTGCGCCTGGCGCTGCGGGTCGCCGTCGCTCTGGTAGTCGACGTCGATGCCGAGGTCCTCCCCGGCCGCCGCGGCGCCGTTCTGCACGACGTCCCAGAAGGCGTCACCGGCCGAGCCGTGCGTGACGACCGAGAAGGTGAGGTCCCCGCCGTCCGCACCACCCGCGGCGCTCTCCCCGCCCCCGCCGCCCTCGGTGGTGCACGCGGAGAGGAGCAGGGGTGCAGCCACGGCGAGTGCCAGCAGTCGCTTCGGTGCGGCCATCGGGAATCCTCCTGTGCTCGCGGGGTGCGGGCCCGCGCGTCATGTCCGCCAAGGATCATGCCCCGCCCACCTGCCGCCGGTGCCGCCGGAGGCACCGGCAGGTCACTTCCACCGACCGGGCGACGCCCGGTCGGCCTAGGCTCGGCGTCGTGGACGTGCTGGCATCCGGTCATGAGCAGGTCGTCTTCTGCAGCGATCCCGGTTCGGGGCTGCGCGCGATCATCGCGATCCACTCCACGACCCTCGGGCCGGCGCTGGGGGGCACCCGCTTCTACCCCTACGCCAGCGAGGACGCGGCGGTGGCCGACGTGCTGCGGCTGTCGGCCGCCATGTCGTACAAGAACAGCCTGGCCGGCCTGGACCTCGGCGGCGGCAAGGCCGTGATCATCGGCGATCCGCGCACCGACAGGAGCGAGGCGCTGCTGCGGGCCTACGGCCGGTTCGTGGAGTCCCTGGGCGGGCGCTACCTCACCGCCTGCGACGTCGGCACGTACAACGCCGACCTGGACGTCGTGGCACGCGAGACCCGGTACGCGCACGGCCGCTCGGAGGCCTACGGCGGGTGCGGCGACTCCTCCGTGCTCACCGCCTACGGCGTCTTCCAGGGCATGCGGGCCGCCGCCCAGCACTGCTGGGGCACCCCCGCGCTGGGCGGGCGGACCGTGGCCGTCGCCGGCGTCGGCAAGGTCGGGTCCTGGCTGGTCGACCACCTCGTGCAGGACGGCGCCGACGTCGTGGTCACCGACGTGGACCCAGGCGCCGTCGAGCGGGTGCGGGCCAGGCACCCGCAGGTGCGCGCCGTCGCCGACACCGCCGCCCTCGTGCGCACGCCGCACGACGTCTACGCGCCCTGCGCGCTCGGCGGGGCCCTGGACGACGAGACGGTGGAGGCGCTGCCGGGCCGGATCGTGTGCGGCGGGGCGAACAACCAGCTGGGCAGCCCCGGGGCGGCCGACCGGCTCCGCGCACGCGGCGTCCTCTACGCGCCCGACTTCCTGGTCAACGCCGGCGGGGTGATCCAGGTGGAGGACGAGCGGCACGGCTTCTCGTTCGACCGCGCCCGGGCCAAGGCCTCGGGGATCTTCGACGTCGCGCTGCGGGTGTTCGCGCTCGCCGACGCCGAGGGCATCTCCCCCGCGGCCGCCGCCGACCGGCTCGCCGAGGAGCGGATGCGCTCGGTCGGCCGGCTGGCCACGATCCGGCTCCCGCGCCGACCGGTGGAGGGCGCGCACACCTCCTGAGGGGGAGGGCGTGTGCCCGTCGCCGATCCGTGTCGTAATGTTGTCCGAGACATAGTCACTCAGTCGGGGTCGCCATGCGGGCCGCATCAGCCGCTTGGCTGGGCCTCCGCACTCCGTAATGAGGGGGTCGAGCCGATGGGGCGCGGCCGAGCGAAGGCCAAGCAGACACGCGTGGCCCGTGAGCTCAAGTACAGCTCACCCAACACCGACCTCACCGCGCTGCAGCGCGAGCTGGCCGGTTCGTCGTCGACCTACACCGCGCCCAGCGCGGCGAAGGACGACGACGACGAGGACGACGAGTACGCCGACCGCTGGGCGGACGACGACTCGGACGACGACTGGGCGGCCAGCCGCTGACCGGCGGTCCGGGCACCTGATCCGTCGACACCACGACACCGCCGCCCCTCGGGGCAGCGGTGTCGTGGTGTCGGGTCCGCGTCGGCTCGGCGGCGAGCTCACCGGCCACCGTGCTCACCACCCCAGCGCGGTGGTCGTCATCCCAGGGCTGTGGCCCTCGGAGGACGAGCGCAGGGCTGGGGTGACGTCGCAGCGGTGTCGTAGCGGCGGGTGTCGCTCTGGTCGGCTCAGCGGTAGGTGCCGACGAGCTCCGCCGCCGGCGCCTGCCCCGCCGGCTCGAGCACGGTTCCGGCGACCCACGCGGGAACGCCCCGGGCGGTGAGCAGCGCGACCGTGGCGTCCGCCTGCTCCGGCGCGACGGCGGCGACCATGCCGACGCCGCAGTTGAAGGCGCGCTCGGACTCCGCCCGCGGCACCCCGTGCTCCTCCATGAGCCGCACCGCGGCCGGGAGCGTCCAGGTGCCGCGGTCCAGGACCGCCTGCAGCCCGTCGGGGACCACGCGCGCGGTGTTGCCGGCCAGCCCGCCGCCGGTGATGTGCGCGAAGGCGTGCACCGCCTCCACGCCGAGCTCCTCGACCAGCGCCAGGCAGTCGCGGGCGTAGATGCGGGTGGGCTCGAGCAGCTCGTCGCCCAGCGGCCGGTCGAGGCCCGCAGGGGTGGCGGCCAGGTCGAGCCCCGCCGCCGAGACCACGCGCCGCACCAGCGAATAGCCGTTGGAGTGGAAGCCGGACGACGCCATCGCGACGACCGCGTCGCCGCTGCGCACCCGCTCCGGACCGAGGACGGCGTCGGCCTCCACGACCCCGACGGCGGTGGCGGCCAGGTCGTAGTCGTCGGCGCCCATGAGGTCGCCGTGCTCGGCGGTCTCGCCGCCGACCAGCGCGGCGCCGGCCTGGGTGCACCCTGCCGCGATGCCGGTGACGATCGCGGCGATCCGCTCCGGCACGACCTTCCCGCAGGCCACGTAGTCCTGCAGGAACAGCGGCTCGGCGCCGCAGGCGACCAGGTCGTCGACGACCATCGCCACCAGGTCGATGCCCACCGTGTCGTGCCGGTCCAGCTGCCGGGCCAGGGCGATCTTCGTCCCGACGCCGTCGGTCGAGGACGCCAGCAGGGGCCTGCGGTACTTCTGCACGTCGAGGGCGAACAGGCCGGCGAAGCCGCCGAGCCCGCCGACCACCTCGGGCCGGTTGGTCCGCTCGACAGCGGCCTTCATGAGGGTGACGGCGCGCTCGCCGGCGTCGATGTCGACGCCTGAGGCGGCGTAGGTGAACTGCCCGGCGTCGCTCCCGCGGCTCACGGCCGCCTCAGCGCGTCCTCGGCGCCACCGGGGACCGCGGCGCTACCGGCCTGCTGACCGGTCCAGCCGCTCACCGCGCGCTGGCCGATGCCCTCGAGCACGTGCTTGCCCAGCACCTCGGGGGCACCCAGCGGGATCGGGTACTCGCCGGTGAAGCAGGCGGTGCACAGCCGGTTGACCGGCTGCTCGGTGGCCGCGATCAGCCCCTGCTCGGAGACGTACCCGAGGGAGTCGGCGTTGACCGACGCCCGCACCCCGTCGATGTCCAGGCCGTTGGCGATCAGCTCGGCCCGGCTGGCGAAGTCGATGCCGTAGAAGCACGGCCACTTGACCGGCGGCGACGCGATGCGGACGTGCACCTCGACCGCACCGGCCTCGCGCAGCATCCGGACCAGCGCGCGCTGCGTGTTCCCGCGCACGATCGAGTCGTCGACGACCACGAGCCGCTTGCCGCGGATGACGTCGCGCAGCGGGTTCAGCTTGAGCCGGATGCCCAGCTGCCGGATGGTCTGGCTGGGCTGGATGAACGTGCGGCCCACGTAGGAGTTCTTGACCAGGCCCAGCCCGTAGGGGATGCCCGAGGCCTCGGCGTAGCCGACCGCCGCCGGGGTGCCCGACTCGGGCACCGGGATCACGAGGTCGGCGTCGGCGGGGTGCTCCTTCGCCAGCCGGCGGCCGATCTCCACGCGCGCCGCGTGCACGCTGCGCCCGGAGATCGTGGTGTCGGGCCGCGCCAGGTAGACGTACTCGAAGACGCAGCCCTTGGGCTCCGCCGGGGCGAAGTGCTGGCTGCGCAGGCCGTTCTCGTCGATGGCGATCAGCTCGCCGGGCTCGACCTCGCGCACCACGGAGGCGCCGACGATGTCCAGCGCGGCGGTCTCGCTGGCCACCACCCAGCCGCGCTCGAGCCGGCCGAGCACCAGCGGGCGCACGCCCTGCGGGTCACGCGCGGCGTAGAGCGTGTCCTCGTCCATGAAGGTGATGGAGAAGGCGCCCCGCAGCTGCGGCAGCACCTCCATCGCCGCCGCCTCGACCGAGACGTCCTGGTAGGAGGCGATGAGCGCGGTGACCAGGTCGGAGTCGTTGGTCGCCACGAAGGCCCCCGGGACACCGGCGTCGGCGGCCTTGCTGGCGAGCTCGGCGGTGTTGACCAGGTTCCCGTTGTGGCAGAGCGCCAGGCCGGTGCCGGCCTCGGTGGTGCGGAACGTCGGCTGCGCGTTCTCCCACGTGGAGGCCCCGGTCGTCGAGTACCGGGTGTGACCGACGGCCAGGTGGCCGCGGAGGCTGCCGAGGGTCGGCTCGTCGAAGACCTGGCTGACCAGCCCGAGGTCCTTGTAGACGACGACCGAGGCGCCGTCGGACACCGCGATCCCCGCCGCCTCCTGACCGCGGTGCTGGAGCGCGTACAGACCGAAATAGGTCAGCTTCGCGACCTCCTCCCCCGGCGCCCACACACCGAAGACGCCGCAGGCGTCCTGAGGTCCGGGGAACTGGGGATCGAGGTCGTGCGTCAGCCGTCCATCACCGCGAGGCACGGGGTCGAGCGTACCGGCGCGCGCCACCGAACCGAGAGCCGAGCGGGTGGGCCGCGTCACCCCGGTGGGTCGTCGCCGCTGGTCGCGGGACCGGCGGGCGGGAACCAGGTGTCCGGGCAGCGCGTGGTCGGCCAGTTCCCACCGGCCCCGGAGGTCCGCCTGTGCCCACGCTGCTCGCCCCTCTCCCCCCGGCTGCGGCCCAGGCCGAGCGGTTGATCGCCCTCGGCCTACCCGGGATCGCCGACGTGACGGCGGCCGACCTGCGCGCCGCGGCCGACGGACTCGCCCCCGGCGCCCTGCTGGTGGTGCACCCCGACCGGGCACCCGTGTCGGGGCTCGCCCCGCTCGTGACGCTGGCCGGCAAGCCCGGTTTCGTCGTCGCGGACATGACCGACCTCGACGCCTTCGCACCCGTCGAGTCGGTCGAGCTGCCCGCCACCCCGGTCTACGCCGTGAGCGGACTCGAGCGCGGCGACCAGTGGCGGAACTGGAGCCCGGACGAGGCACTGCCCGCCATCCTGGGTGCCGGCCGGACGCCGCTCACGCTCGGCGAGGGCATCCACTGGCTGCTCCAGTGCCCGGAGGTCCTGGCCCGGAACGCCTGCTTCATGACGATCGGCTCGCGGCTGCGCAGGCCCGACGGACGCCTGGACGCCCGGACGCCGGCGCTGTGGATCAGCAACGGCACCGGGCGCGACGGCCGCGACCGGCGGGGGGCACCCAAGGTCGGCTGGTGCTGGGCCGGCAACCGGCACACCTGGCTCGGCTTCGCCTCCGCGCAGCGGCGCGTCGCCGCCTGACGGGAACCCCGGCGGGGTCGCGCACGTTTCCCCACCGGCCGCGTCCTCACCGCCGGAGGAGGCAGACGATGGCGAACGACCGACCCGACCCGGGCGACTTCCTGGCGATGGCGCAGCGGATGCTGCGCGATCTCCTCGGCGATGCGCGGGGCACCGACGATCCGTGGTCGGAGGCGACGCGCCGGATGCGTGAGTCATCCGCCCGCAATCCCGGGAGTGCACAGCGGCATCGCGAGCCCAGCCCCAGGGAGCAGCGCGAGAACCTGACGTTCGCCCTCGCCACGCGCGCGGTGGAGGCCCTCGAGGACCTCGCACTCGACGTGGCGGCGATCCGCCAGAACCTCGAGCGGACGAGCCCGCAGCCCCGCACGAGCCCGTCCGATGCCACGAGCGGGTCCGAGCCCGAGGCCGGGTCCGAGCCCACGAGCGGGTCCGAGGCGAAGAGCCGGCCCGAGCCCACGAGCCGGTCCGAGCCCAAGGCCGGGTCCGAGGCGAAGAGCCGGTCCCAGCCCAAGAGGTCCTCCGAGCCCAAGAGCCGGTCCGGCAGCAAGCGCCGGCGTCCGGCGGAGGACGACACCGCCGGCGGGTGAGCGGGCGGCGTCGTCCCCCAGAACCAGGGGCGGGGGTCAGCCGAGGGTGCGGAGCTCCGCGGCGATCGTGGTGTCGTCGCCGTGCCCGGTCCGCACCACCGTGTCGCCGTGGAGGGTGAACAGCTCCGAGCGGATCGAGTGCTCGATCGTCGGGCGGTCGCTGAACGAGCGCCCGGTGGCTCCCGGACCGCCGCAGAACAGCGTGTCACCGGTGAAGACCGTGCTCAGGTCCGGCGCGTGCAGGCAGGTGCTCCCCGGCGAGTGACCCGGGGTGTGCAACGCGGTGAGCGTCGCACCGGCCACCGTGAACCGCGTGCCGGCCAGGAGGTCCCGGTCGGGTGCGGCGTCCGGGTGCACGACGTCCCACAGCATCCGGTCCATCGGGTGGAACCAGATCGGGGCGCCGGTCGCCTCGCGGAGCGCCGGCGCGGCGGTGATGTGGTCGTTGTGCCCGTGCGTGAGCACGATCGCGGTGACGTTCCGGCCGCCGACGGCCGCCACGATGGGGGCCGCGTCGTGCGGGGCGTCGATCACCAGCACCTCGTCGTCGTCGCCGACGAGCCACACGTTGTTCTCGACGTCGAAGTCCTGGCCGTCCAGGGAGAAGACGCCGGGGATCACGACCTTCTCGATGCGCGCGGTGCTCACTTGTCGAACACCACGACCGAGCGCAGCACGTCACCGGCGTGCATCTTGTGGAATGCCTCCTCGACGTCGTCCACGCCGATGGTCTCGGTGACGAAGTCGTCGAGCGGGAACCGGCCCTGCAGGTAGAGGTCGACCAGCATCGGGAAGTCGCGGCTGGGCAGGCAGTCGCCGTACCAGGAGCTCTTCACCGCCCCACCCCGGCCGAAGACCTCGATCGCCGGCAGGGTGATCTCCATGCCCGGCGTGGGGACGCCGACCATGACCACGCGGCCGGCGAGGTCGCGGGCGTAGAAGGCCTGCTCGAACACCTTCGGGTGGCCCACGGCGTCGATGGCGACGTCGACGCCGAAGCCACCGGTGGCGGCCTTGATCGCCTCGACGGCGTCGGTCTCCTTCGAGTTCACGGTGTGGGTGGCGCCGAACTTCCGGGCCCACTCCAGCTTCCGGTCGTCGATGTCGACGGCGATGATCGTCGTCGCGCCGGCGAGCTTCGCGCCGGCGATCGCGGCGTCGCCGACGCCGCCGCAGCCGAAGACGGCGACCGTCTCGCCACGCTGCACGCCACCGGTGTTGATCGCCGCGCCGACGCCGGCCATCACCCCGCAGCCGAGCAGCCCGGCGGCCGTCGGGGGCGCAGCCGGGTCGACCTTCGTGCACTGCCCGGAGTGGACGAGCGTCTTCTCGGCGAAGGCGCCGATGCCCAGGGCCGGGGAGAGCTCCGTGCCGTCGGCCAGCGTCATCTTCTGCGCGGCGTTGTGGGTGTTGAAGCAGTACTGCAGCGCACCCTTGCGGCACGCGCGGCACTCCCCGCACACGGCCCGCCAGTTCAGGACGACGTAGTCCCCGACGGCCACGTTCGTGACGCCCTCGCCCACTGCCGCGACCACGCCGGCCGCCTCGTGGCCCAGCAGGAACGGGAAGTCGTCGTTGATGCCGCCCTCGCGGTAGTGCAGGTCGGTGTGGCAGACCCCGCAGGCCTGCACGTCCACGACCGCCTCACCGGGGCCCGGATCGGGAACGACGATGGTTTCCACCGTGACGGGCTGTCCCTTGCCGCGGGCGACCACGCCCCGCACCTCGTACGCCATGCCTGCACCCTAGGCGGAGGCACAGCGGGCGGCTGAATCCCCTTCCGCCCTGCGGTCGGGTGGTCACGCGAGGATCACGAGTTGCATGTTGAGCGCGCAATAGCACGGACGGCCACGTACGGTGCGACCCGATAGCGACCCATATCACAGGGCGCGTCCCGGTGGTGTCCATCCGGACGCACCGGTTCCCGTCCCCGGAGGTACACCCCGTGGCAGTACCCAGTTTCCTGGCACGCGAGCGCATCGTCGCCCGGCCAGGATTCAACCGCTGGCTGATCCCGCCGGCGGCTCTCGCCGTCCATCTGTGCATCGGCCAGGCGTACGCGACCAGTGTCTACAAGGTCGCGCTCGTGGAGCACTTCGACACGGGCCTCACCCAGATCGGGATCATCTTCTCGATCGCCATCGTGATGCTCGGCCTCTCGGCCGCCGTCTTCGGCACCTGGGTGGACAAGAACGGCCCCCGCGCCGCCATGTTCACCTCGGCCGTCTTCTGGGTGTCGGGCTTCCTCGTCGGCTCGCTCGGCATCTACACCGAGCAGCTCTGGCTGCTCTACCTCGGCTACGGCTTCCTCGGCGGCATCGGCCTGGGCATCGGCTACATCTCGCCGGTCTCCACGCTCATCAAGTGGTTCCCCGACCGCCCGGGCCTGGCCACCGGCATGGCGATCATGGGCTTCGGTGGTGGCGCGCTCATCGCCTCGCCGCTGTCCCGCCAGCTCATGAACTGGTACGACCCGAACTACGACCCGGCCATCGCCGGCACGGTGCCCAGCGGTAACGCCGTCGCGGGCCTGTTCCTGACCCTGGGCCTGATCTACCTGGTCTTCATGATGTTCGGCGCGTTCATCATCCGCGTCCCGGCAGCCAACTGGCGGCCCGACGGCTTCGACCCGTCGGCCGTCAAGCAGAAGTCGCTGGTCACCACGGAGAACGTCTCGGCCAACAACGCGATCAAGACGCCGCAGTTCTGGCTGCTCTGGACGGTGCTGTTCTGCAACGTGACCGCGGGCATCGGCATCCTCGAGCAGGCCGCGCCGATGATCCAGGACTTCTTCCGTACCGGTGAGACCTCCACCGTCCTCGCCGCCACGGCCGCGGGCTTCGTGGGCCTGCTGTCGCTGTTCAACATGGCGGGCCGCTTCGTGTGGTCCTCGACGTCGGACTACATCGGGCGCAAGCCGATCTACATGGTCTACCTCGGCGTCGGCATCGTGCTGTACGTCATCCTGGCGACCCTCGGCAGCACCGCGACCTGGATCTTCGTGGTCACCGCCGCGATCATCATCAGCTTCTACGGTGGTGGCTTCGCGACGGTCCCGGCCTACCTGCGCGATCTCTTCGGCACCTACCAGGTGGGCGCCATCCACGGCCGGCTGCTGACCGCCTGGGCGGCCGCCGGCGTCGTCGGCCCGCTGATCATCAACGGCGTCCTCGACGCCCGCGGGACGCCGGGTCAGCTCGTCGCCGGTGACTACCGGCCCGCGCTGTTCATCATGGTCGGCCTGCTGGCCGTCGGCTTCGTCGCGAACCTGCTGATCAAGCCGGT
Source organism: Blastococcus sp. SYSU DS0753 (assembly GCF_054051175.1). Lineage (NCBI taxonomy): Bacteria > Bacillati > Actinomycetota > Actinomycetes > Geodermatophilales > Geodermatophilaceae > Blastococcus > Blastococcus sp. SYSU DS0753. The sequence goes on from NZ_JBJHAT010000003.1 coordinate 246,370, forward strand.
GTCGGAGAAGTACTTCGAGCCCAAGCAGACCGACATCCCCACCACGGCCGCCGAGCCCGAACGGAGCATCCGATGAGCACTCCCGCGTCCCGGACCGGCGAGCAGCCGACCACGCACACGCCGGTGGCCCTGATCGCATTCGCGTGGACCCTGGTCGGCGTCCCGCTGGCCTACGGCCTGTACAACACGGTGAAGGCGGCCAGCGCGCTCTTCGGCGGCTGACCCTCGCACCACCCGCAGCGGCGGGGATCCCTCCCGGGATCCCCGCCGCTGTCGTGTTCCCGGGGCCTCAGCGGAGCGGACGCAGCGGGAGCAGAGCGGAGAGGTCGGCGCGGTTGCCGCTCGCGGTGAGCGTCCCCCCGGCGACGGCCTCGTCCCAGGTGAGCTGCCCGGTGGCCAGCCGGAGCCAGGTCGCCGCGTCGGTCTCGACGACGTTCGGCGGCGTGCCGCGGGTGTGCCGGGGCCCCTCGACGCACTGGACGGCGACGTGCGGCGGCACCCGCAGCTCCACCGAGCGGCCCGGCACCTGCTGGGCCAGCCAGCGCGCCGTCGTCTTCACGGCGGCACCCAGCACCGCCCGGGGCGGCTGCTCCGCCTCCCCCGCCAGCCAGGCCCGCACCGGGTCGACCACCGCACGCAGCTCCTCGGCCGGGATGGGCGCCGGCATCAGGAGGTGGGGACGGTGCCCGCCGGGACGGTGAGCGGGGTGCTGTGCTCCGGACCGCCGAAGAGAGCCGGCAGCGTCGCGGTCCACGCGGCGCGCAGCTCGGCCAGCGGCAGCTCGAGCAGGCCGGCCACGGCGACCGAGTCGCCCCCCGTCGTCCCGAGCTCGGTGACCGGCACGCCCGCCCACTCGGCGGTGGTCTTCACCCCGCCCGGGTCGGACGTGGTGACGACCGCCCGGGCGGTGGACTCGCTGAACAGCGCGGTGAACGGGTCCGCACCGAGGTCCAGGGCGGCGCCGACGCCGTACCGCAGCGGCGACTCGGTGAGCGCCTGGGCCAGCCCGCCGTCGGCCAGGTCGTGCGCGGAGCTGATCACGCCTTCGCGGCCGAGGGCGCCCAGCAGGTCGCCCAGCGCCCGCTCCGCGGCCAGGTCGACCGCCGGCGGCCGCCCCCCGAGGTGGTCGTGCACGACGCTCGCCCACGCGGAGCCGCCGAACTCCGGGCGGGTGGTGCCCAGCAGGAGCACCGTCTCCCCGGCCGCCCGCCAGCCGGAGGAGACCCGGGTGCGGACGTCCTGGTGCACACCGAGCACACCGATGACCGGGGTCGGGTTGATCGCCACGTCGCCGGTCTGGTTGTAGAGGCTGACGTTGCCGCCGGTGACCGGCAGGCCGAGCTCGCGGCAGCCGTCGGCCAGGCCGCGCACGGCCTCGGCGAACTGCCACATCACCTCGGGGTTCTCCGGGGAGCCGAAGTTGAGGCAGTTGGTGACGGCGAGAGGCTTCGCGCCGGAGACGGCCACGTTGCGGTAAGCCTCGGCGAGGTTGAGCTGCGCGCCGGTGTAGGGGTCCAGGCGGGCGTACCGGCCGTTGCCGTCGAGCGAGAGCGCGATGCCGCGGTGGCTCTGCTCGTCGATGCGCACCACCCCGGCGTCGTCGGGCTGGGCGAGCACCGTGTTGCCGCGGACGTAGCGGTCGTACTGCTCGGTGACCCAGGTCTTGTCCGCGCCGTCCGGGCTGCTGACGACGGCCAGCCAGTGGGCCTGCAGCTCGGCGCCGGTCTGCGGCCGGGGCAGGTTCCCGGCGTCATCGGCCTGCAGGGCGTCGAGGTCGCGCGGCCGGGTCATCGGCCGCTCGTACACCGGGCCCTCGTGGGCCACGGTCCGCGGCGGGACGTCGACGATCCGCTCGCCGTGCCAGTCGACGGTGAGCCGGTCGCCGTCGGTGACCTCACCGATGACGGTGGCCAGCACGTCCCACTTCCGGCAGACGGCCAGGAAGGCGTCGACCTTGTCCGGCTCCACGATCGCGCACATCCGCTCCTGCGACTCGCTCATCAGGATCTCGGCCGGCGTGAGGGTGCTGTCGCGCAGCGGGACGGTGTCGAGGTCGACGTGCATGCCGCCGGTGCCGGCGCTGGCCAGCTCGCTGGTGGCGCAGGAGAGGCCGGCGCCGCCGAGGTCCTGGATGCCGGTGACGAGGTCCTGCTGGAAGATTTCCAGGCACGCCTCGATGAGCAGCTTCTCGGTGAACGGGTCGCCCACCTGCACGCTCGGGCGCTTCGCCGGGCCCTCGGCGTCGAAGGTCTCGCTGGCCAGCACGCTGACCCCGCCGATGCCGTCGCCGCCGGTGCGGGCGCCGAACAGGATGACCTTGTTCCCGACTCCCTCGGCCTTGGCCAGCCGCACGTCCTCGTGCTTCATGACCCCGACGCACAGCGCGTTGACCAGCGGGTTGCCGGCGTAGCAGTCGTCGAAGAGGACCTCGCCGCCGATGTTGGGCAGGCCCAGGCAGTTGCCGTAGCCCCCCACCCCGGCGACGACGCCGGGCAGCACGCGGGCGGTGTCGGGGGCGTCGGCGCGGCCGAACCGGAGCGAGTCCATGACCGCGATCGGGCGGGCGCCCATGGTCAGGATGTCGCGCACGATGCCGCCGACGCCGGTGGCCGCGCCCTGGTAGGGCTCGACGTAGCTCGGGTGGTTGTGGCTCTCGACCTTGAAGGTCACCGCGTAGCCGTCGCCGACGTCGACCACACCCGCGTTCTCGCCGATGCCGACCAGCAGGGCGTCGCTGGGCGGCAGGTCACCGAACTGCCGGAGGTGGACCTTGGAGCTCTTGTAGGAGCAGTGCTCGCTCCACATGACGCTGTACATCGCGAGCTCCGCCGTGGTCGGGCGGCGGCCGAGGATGCTCTTGATGCGGTCGTACTCGTCGGCCTTGAGGCCCAGCTCGGCGTAGGGCTGCTCGTCGTCGGGGGTGCCCGCCGCCAGCTCGACGGTGTCGAGCCGGTTGGCGAGCCGGCCGGGTCCGGTGTCGAGGTCGGAGAGCCCCGCGGTCGCGCTGGCCCGACCCGCCGTCACGTCGTCGCTCACGCGTTCACGACCGCCTTCAGGACGCTGGTGAAGAAGCCCAGGCCGTCGGTCGACGGCCCGGTGAGGTCCTCGATCGCGTGCTCGGGGTGCGGCATGAGGCCGACGACCCGGCCGTTCTCGCTGGTGACGCCGGCGATGTCGCGGCTGGACCCGTTCGGGTTCCCGTCGACGTAGCGGAACACGACCCGGCCCTCGCCCTCCAGCCGGTCCAGCTCGGCGTCGGCGGCGACGTAGCGGCCCTCACCGTTCTTCACGGGGATGACGATGCGCTGGCCGGTCGCGTAGTCCTGCGTCCAGGCCGTGTCGGCGCGCTCGACCACCAGCACCTGATCGCGGCTGCGGAAGTGCAGGTGGCTGTTGCGGGTCAGCGCGCCCGGCAGGAGCCCGGCCTCGCAGAGCACCTGGAAGCCGTTGCAGATGCCGAGCACCGGGAGGCCGCGGTTCGCCGCGGCCACGACGTCCTGCATCAGCGGGGAGCGGGCGGCGATGGCTCCGGCGCGGAGGTAGTCGCCGTAGGAGAAGCCACCGGGGAGGACGACGGCGCCGACGTCCTGCAGGTCGTGGTCGGCGTGCCAGAGGGCGACGGGCTCACCCCCGGCGAGCCGCACCGCGCGCGCGGCGTCGACGTCGTCCAGGGAGCCCGGGAAGGTGATGACACCGATGCGCACAGCGGTTCTCTCAGTCGTTGGGGAGGTGCAGCTCGACGTCCTCGATGACCGGGTTGGCCAGCAGCGTCTCGGCGATCTGCTTCAGCTCGGCCTCGTCGGGGGTCCCGTCGACCTCGAGCACGAAGTGCTTGCCCTGGCGGACGCTCCGGACGGAGTCGTGGCCGAGCCGGCCGAGGGCGCCGAGGACCGCCTGCCCCTGAGGGTCGGAGATCTCCGGCTTCAGGACGACGTCGACGACCACGCGGGACATGCCGCCGAGGGTACCGGGGCCTCCCCCGACCCCCGCGTGACCCTGCTCTCCCCGGCCGGACCCCGCCGAGTGCTCCCGTGCCCCGGCGAGATCTGCACAGCGGCCCTCATCAGCCCGTTGGACGGGCCACATCGCAGATCTCACCGGGCGAGCGCCCGGGCGGTCTCGGCAACCACCTGGTCCGGACGCCCGAGGACGTCCGCCGAGCTGAAGCGGAGGACCGTCCACCCCGCGGCGACCAGCGCGTTCTGGCGCCGGAGGTCCCGGACGAAGACCGCGCGGTCGCGGTGCAGATCGCCGTCGAACTCGACGAGGACCCGGCGCTCCGGCCAGGCCAGGTCGGCGCGGAACTCCCCGCCCGGCGTCCGGACGGGGTGCTGCAGCACCGGAGCCGGCAATCCGGCGGCGTGGATGAGCCACCGGAGCACCGACTCCATGGGCGACTCCGCCCGCGGATCGGCGACGGGGAGCACCGACCGCGCCCGCGCGGACCCCCTCCCTGCCGGTCGCAGCGCCAACTGCTCCTCCAGGTCGGCGGGCGTGCACCACGACCCGAGCAGCTGGTCGGTCACCGCGAGGAGAGCAGCCGGCGGCAGCGTCGCCGCGAGATCGCGCCAGGTCCGCCGCGGGGTGGTCAGGGGGAAGCCGAGGCGCTGGTCGACCTCGCCGGGGCCGAGGGGGGAGCGGTGGATGCAGCGGTCGGCGCGGGCGCGCACGGCCGAGCCCGTGGCCACGGTCAGGTGGACCCGGTCGTCGTCCCGCTGCAGGGGGATGTCCACGCCCCAGATCGCCGCCGCGGTCCGGTGGCTGACGACGGCGCCGGGCGGCGCGGTCAGCAGCACCGCCTCGATGCGGACCGTGACGTCGTCCACCAAGGCGCGGGGCACGTAGGTGTCCCTCGACAGCCGGACGACGTCGCGGTGCCGGAGCTGCTTGCCGCTGATCCCGGCCGCCGCCGCCATCGCACGCGTCGCCGGGGCGGTGAGCGGGAGCGGGCGGGACGCGCGGGCACCGGGGGATGGTGGCCGCTGCCAGCCGCACGGCGCGGCGGCTGTCCACAGACGCCCTCCGAGGTATGCGATCTGGCCCCTGTGCCGGCCCTGATGGGGGCGAGTGTGCAGATCTCGCGCGTCGGGGTCAGGCGAAGCGGCGGCCGGTGAGCTGCTCGTAGGCGGTCACGTAGCGCTCGCGGGTGGCGGCGACGACGTCGGCGGGCAGCTCGGGCGGCTGCGAGACGCGGTCCCAGCCGGACGACGTCAGCCAGTCGCGCACGAACTGCTTGTCGTAGGAGGGCTGCACCGCGCCCGGCGACCAGGTGCCGGCCGGCCAGAACCGCGAGGAGTCGGGGGTGAGCACCTCGTCGCCGAGCACGAGGCCGCCGTCGGGCGCGACCCCGAACTCGAACTTGGTGTCGGCCAGCACGATGCCCGCCTCGGCCGCGATCTCCGCACCCCGCCGGTAGAGCGCCAGCGTCAGCTCGCGCAGCTCCGCGGCCCGTTCGGCACCCACCGCGGAGACGACGGCGGCGAAGTCGATCGCCTCGTCGTGCTCACCCACCTCGGCCTTGGTGGACGGCGTGAACACCGGCGCGGGGAGCTTCGAGCCCTCCACCAGCCCGGCGGGCAGGGGGACGTCGCGGATCGAGCCGGTCCGCTCGTACTCCTTCGTCCCCGAACCGGACAGGTAGCCGCGGGCCACGCACTCCACCGGGAGCATCTCCAGCCGCCGCACCAGCATCGCGCGCCCGGTCACCGACGCAGGCACGTCCACCGCCGACACCAGGTGGTGCGAGGCCCCGAACGAGTCCAGCACCGGAGTCAGCTGGTCGAACCACCACACCGACAGCTGGGTGAGCACCCGCCCCTTGTCCGGGATCGGCGTGGGGAGCACCCAGTCGTAGGCCGAGATGCGGTCCGAGGCCACGAGCAGCAGCTGGTCGTCGCCGGCGTCGTAGATCTCCCGCACCTTGCCGCGGGCGACCAGCGGGAGATCCACGCTCACGACAGCGCGGCCAGCCGGTCGAACAACGGCCCCAGGTTGGCGACGTACTCCTCCGGCCGGCAGATCTCGTCCAGCCGCGCCTCGTCCAGCGTCACGCCCGAGGCAGCAGCGCGCGTCCGCAGCGTCTCCCGGAAGGGAGTGCCCGAGTTCCACGTCTCCATGGCCGCCGACTGGACCAGCGCGTAGGCGTCCTCGCGGGAGTGCCCGCTCTCCACCAGCTCGAGCAGCACCGAGGAGGTGTAGATCAGCCCACCGGTCGACTCGAGGTTGGCCCGCATCCGCTCGGCGTCGACCACCAGGTTCTCCACCAGGCCGGCGGTCAGGTCCAGCAGGTAGTCGGTGGTGATGGCGGCGTCGGGCAGGAACACCCGCTCGGTGGAGGAGTGCGAGATGTCCCGCTCGTGCCAGAGCGGGATGCCCTCCATGACCGGCACGATCGCCGCCCGGACCACCCGTGCGAGCCCGGCGATGCGCTCGGATCGGATCGGGTTCTTCTTGTGCGGCATCGCGCTCGAGCCCTTCTGGCCCGAGCCGAACGCCTCCGACAGCTCGCGCACCTCGGTGCGCTGACCGTGCCGGACCTCCAGCGCGATCGCCTCGCAGACCGTGGCGATGATCGCCAGCGCCGAGACCCACTCGCTGATCCCGTCGCGGAGCACCACCTGGGTGGAGGCGTCGGCGGGCCGGAGGTCCAGCGCCTCGGCGACGGCGACCTCGACCGAGGGGTCGATCAGCGAGTACGTGCCCACGGCGCCGGAGATCGCCACCACGCCGACGGCATCGCGCGCCGCGCGCAGCCGGTCGCGCGAGCGGGCGGCGGCGAAGGCCAGGTCGGCGACCCGGTGCCCCCACACGACGGGCTCGGCGTGCACGCCGTGCGTCCGCCCGACCTTGATCGTCGAACGGTGCGCCAGCCCGTGGTCGCGCAGGGCCGCCACGAGCCGGTCGGCCTTGGCCAGCAGGATGTCGGTGGCCTCGGTGAGCTGGACGGCCAGCGCGGTGTCGAGCAGGTCCGACGACGTCATGCCGTGGTGCACGAACGCCGCCGCCGAGCGGGGTTCGGTGTTGTCGGCCCAGGCCGTGAGGAAGGCGATGACGTCGTGCTGCGTCGTCTCCTCGATCTCGGCGACCCGTTCGGCGGTGGGCGGGGGCGCGTTGCGCACCGGCTCGACGACGTCGGCCGGGACGCGGCCCGCGGCGGCGTGCGCCTCGAGCACCAGCGTCTCGACGCGGCACCACAGCTCGTACTTGTGGGCGTCGCTCCAGACCCGGCCCATGTCCGGAAGGGTGTAGCGCTCGATCATGCGGGTACCGCCCGCCACCGGTCAGCTCGTCGCAGCACGGGGACAGTCTCCCGTAGGGCTAGCGTGATCACGAACGGCCCCTACCGGAGGTGATCGATGCGGCGTCGCGCCCGTGATCTCGCCGTGCGCACCGGGGACCTCGCCGCGCGCGCCCGCGACCGGATCCGTGCCGCCCGCGAGCACGATCCGCACGCCTGGCACCACCACCACGGGCCACCCGATCCCTATCCGGTCGGCATCCGGCACGATCCCGTGCCCGACGGGCCGGGCGATCGGCCGGACGACACCGGCGCCACCAGCCCGCCCCTGGGCAGCCCGGCCCCCGGCGCCCCGGACCTGGACGGCGTGGTCGGTGCCGGCGGGGTCGGCGGCCCGCCCGACGCCCGCTCCCCCGAGGGGTCCGGGCCGCGCCCTCCCGGGCCGCCGGCCGTCGTCCACCCCGCCCACGCGGAGGACGACGTCCCGTTCGGGCTGCGCACGGCGGCCGCCTGGTCCTGGCGGCTCATCGTGGTGATCGCCGGCTTCTACGTCCTGCTCTCCGCCGCCGCCTACATCGCCGTCGTCGTCGTCCCGGTGCTGGTGGCGCTGCTGCTGGCGGCGCTGCTGCAACCGGGTGCCGCGGGACTCGCCAGACGCGGCTGGCCGCCCCCGCTGGCCGCGTTCACGATGCTGCTGGTGGGCCTCACCGTGGTGGCCGGGATCATCACGCTGGTCGTCGAGCGGTTCACCGCGGGCTTCGCCGACCTGGCCGAGCAGGTGAGCGAGGGCCTCGAGCAGGTCCAGACCTTCGTCGTCCGGCGGTTCCCCATCAGCGAGGGCCAGCTCGCCGACCTCCTCGACCAGGCCCAGGACGTGCTCCTGGACAACCAGGACACGCTGGCCTCCGGGGCGCTGACGACCGCGGCGACGGTGGGCGAGGTCGTCACCGGCATCGTGCTGGCGCTGTTCACCCTCTTCTTCTTCCTCAAGGACGGCCGGTCGATCTGGCTGTGGCTGGTGGGCCTGTTCCCCGCCGCCTCCCGCGCCTACCTCGACGAGGCCGCCCGGCGTTCGTGGCGCACGCTGATCTCCTACGTCCGCGCCACCGTGGTCGTGGCGCTGGTCGATGCCGTCGGCATCGGCGTCGGGCTGGCCATCCTCGGGGTGCCGCTGGTGATCCCGCTGGCGGCGCTGGTCTTCCTCGGCGCGTTCGTGCCGATCATCGGTGGCTTCCTGGCCGGCACGGTGGCGGTCCTGGTGGCCCTGGTCTCCAACGGCCCGATCACCGCGCTGATCACGCTCGCCATCGTCATCGGCGTCATGCAGCTGGAGGGCCACGTGCTCCAGCCGCTGCTGCTGGGCCGGGCGGTGCGCGTGCACCCGCTGGCCGTGGTCCTCGCGATCGCCGCGGGCCTGCTCGTCGGCGGCATCTTCGGCGCGCTGATCGCCGTCCCCACGGTGGCGTGCGTGAACGTCGCGGGCACCTACCTCAGCCGCCGGCACGAGGGGCCACGGCCGCCCGAACCACGCCCGGAGCGGGCGCGGCCCGTGGTCGCGGCGAGCTAACCGGGAAGGTCGATGCGGCCCTCGACGGCGGCGAGCGCGATGTCGGTGCGCCAGTGCGCGTCGGCCAGCCGGACGCCGGCGACCCGCTCGTAGGCGGCCTGCCGGGCGGCGGCCAGGTCCGAGCCGGTGGCGGTGACGGCGAGGACCCGCCCACCGGCGGAGCGGACCGTGCCGTCGTCGGCGAGCGCGGTGCCGGCGTGCAGCACGCCCTCGCCCTCGGCCCCGGTGATCGGGGCGCCGGTGCGCGGCGCCTCGGGGTACCCCGGTGCGGCGACGACGACGGTCACCGCCGCGCCGTCCCGCCAGCGCAGCGGCGGGTGGTCGGCGAGGGTGCCGGTGGCCGCGGCGTGCAGCAGCCCGCCCAGCGGGGTCTCCAGCAGCGGCAGCACCACCTGCGTCTCCGGGTCCCCGAACCGGGCGTTGAACTCCACCACCCGCACGCCGCGGGAGGTGAGGGCCAACCCGGCGTAGAGCAGGCCGCTGAACGTCTCGCCGCGGCGTGCCATCTCGTCCACGGTCGGCTGCAGCACGGTGGCGAGGACCTCGTCGACCAGCCCGGGCGGTGCCCACGGCAGCGGGGCGTAGGCCCCCATGCCGCCGGTGTTGGGACCGCCGTCACCGTCGTCCCGGCGCTTGAAGTCCTGCGCGGGCACCAGCGGCAGCACCGTCGTCCCGTCGGTGACGGCGAACAGCGACACCTCGGGGCCGTCGAGGAACTCCTCGACCAGGACCGCTCCCCCGGCGTCGAGCACCCCGCGCCCGTGCGCCAGGGCGGCGTCGCGGTCCGGGGTCACCAGCACACCCTTGCCGGCGGCCAGCCCGTCGTCCTTGACCACGTAGGGGGCGCCGCCGGTGAGCGCGGCGACCTCGTCGAGCGCCGTCTCCAGCTCCGCCGGGCCACCGACGGGCCACGAGCGGGCGGTGGGGACGCCGGCCGCCGTCATCACGTGCTTGGCGAAGGACTTGCTGCCCTCCAGCTGCGCGGCCTGCGCCGAGGGCCCGAAGCAGGCGATGCCGGCCTCGCGGACGGCGTCGGCCGCTCCGGCGACCAGCGGCACCTCGGGGCCGATCACCACCAGGTCGGCCCCCCAGTCCCGGGCCAGCGCCGCCACCGCGACCGGATCGGCCGCGGCGAGCCGTTCCCCTCCCGGGGGCGGCGGCGCGGCCACCCGGGTCCCGGCGTTGCCGGGGGCGCAGGCGAGCTCGCGAACCGCAGGGTCGGACTGGAGAGCCACGCACAGGGCGTGCTCCCGGGCACCGGAGCCGATCACCAGCACGCGCACGAGCCGCGACCCTACCGATGCCCGGCCGGCCACGCTCCGGGGCGGCGCCGCCGGGCGGCGAGTCACACCAGCCACAGACACCTCGGGTGATGTCCGTCACAGCAGAGGTGGTCGTCCGCTGGTCAGCGAGCTGGCCTTTCGATCGTGCGCAACCCGTCCCCTCCAGTTCGCCCCGGATTCACCCGATTCCTGTGTGGTGGGTGCCATGCGCGCGACCGAGTCGCTGGCCGTCCGGCCAGGGGCACGCCTTCCCCGGCCCGTCGTCATCGGACACCGCGGCGCTCCGGCCTACCGGCCGGAGCACACGCGGGCCAGCTTCGAGCTGGCCATCGACCTGGGTGCCGACCTCATCGAGCCCGACGTCGTGCTCAGCCGCGACGGCGTGCTCGTCGTCCGGCACGAGAACGAGCTCTCCGTCTCCACCGACGTCGCCGACCACCCGGAGTTCGCCGACCGCCGGACCACCAAGCTGGTCGACGGCGAGCTGTGGACCGGCTGGTTCACCGAGGACTTCACCCACGCCGAGCTGCGCACCCTCCGCGCGGTCGAGCGGATGCCGTCCCTGCGGCCGCTGAACACCGCCTACGACGGCCGCTACGGCATCCTGACGCTGGCCGAGGTCGTCGAGCTGGCCCGCTGCCGGTCGACCGCCGACCGGCCGGTGCGGGTGCTCGCCGAGCTGAAGCACCCCGGGTACTGGGCCGCGCTGGGCATGCACATGGGCGAGCTGGTGGCCGAGGAGCTGCGCCGGCTCGGTGCCGACAGCGCCGAGGGCACCGTGGTGGTGCAGGCGTTCGACCCCGCCGTCCTGCGCGACCTGCGTGCGCGGCTGGGCGAGGACGGCCCCCGGCTGGTCCAGCTGGTCGGTGACGACACGGCAGGCGACGCGATGGTCACCCCGGCCGGTCTGCGGGAGATCTCCACCTACGCGCAGGGCATCGCCCCGAGCCGCGACCGGATCCTGGCCAGCGGTGCCCAGCAGGCGGTCACCGGCACCCCGCACGTGGTCACCCAGGCACACGCCGCGGAGCTGACGGTCCTCTGCTGGACGCTGCGGGCGGAGAACACCTTCCTCCCCGCCCACCTGCGGCGCGGCGACGCTCCCGGAGGGCTCGGGGACGCCGTCGGCGACGCCCTGGCCCTGCTCGCCCTCGGGGTCGACGGCCTGATCAGCGACTCCCCCGAGCACGCCGTCCGCGCCCGCACCGCCATGGCCGCCCAGCTGGTCTGAGCGCCACCGCGCGTCGGTGCGGCGCGGAGCCCGGAGGGCCCCGGCACAGCCCACGCGCCGGCTCAGCCCGAGCCGGTCCCCCGCCTGGCCGCGGTGTCGTCCGGAGGGCGACGACGTCGCTGCGCGCGGTGCACGCTCCGCAGCCGGGCGCGTTCCTCGGCCCGGGCCCGGGCATCGACGCGGAGCCGCTGGCGGTGGGCCTCGCCCTGCAGCTTCCGCCAGGCGGTGAAGCGGGCGGGGTCCAGCCGGCCGTCCTCGAGGGCCGTGGCGACGGCGCACCCGGGTTCGGTGCGGTGCGCGCAGTCGCGGTACCGGCACGCGGTGGCGAGCTCCGCGACGTCGGGGAACGCCCGGTCGACGCCCCCAGCGTCGTCGTGCAGACCCAGTTCGCGCATCCCGGGCGTGTCGATCAGCAGCCCGCCACCGGGCAGCCGGTGCAGCTCCCGGGCGGTCGTGGTGTGCCGCCCGCGGCCGTCCTCGCGGATGTCCCGGGTGCCGGCCACCGCCCGGCCGGCCAGCGCGTTGGCGAGGCTGGACTTCCCGACGCCGGAGGGGCCGACCATCGCCGCCGTCCGGCCGGGGCCGACGAGTTCACCGACAGCGGCCAGCCCCTGCCCCGTCACCGAGCTGATCGGCAGCACCGGGACGCCGAGCGCGTCCTCGGCGACCTGTTCCACCACGGCGGCCACGTCGTCGCACAGGTCGGCCTTCGTCAGGACGACGACGGGAGCCGCCCCGCTGCTCCAGGCCACCGCGAGGTAGCGCTCGATGCGCCGCACCCGCGCCTGGCCGATCAGCGCGTCGACGACGAGGACCACGTCGACGTTGGCCGCCACGACCTGCGCCGCCGACGTCCGGCCCGCGGCGGTGCGGGTGAAGGCGCTGCGACGCGGGAGGACGGCGAGCGCCAGCTCCCCGCGCAGCGCCACCCAGTCCCCCACGGCCGGACCGGCCTCGTGGTGCACGGCGGCGGACGGGTGCACGCGTCGCTCACCGTCCGCGGCGAGCACGGTCAGCCGGCCGCGGTCGACCCGCAGCACCCGCCCGGGCTCGCAGCCGGGCGGGAGCTCGGCGACGCGGTCGGCCGTCCAGCCCAGCGCGAGGAGATCCACGCCGGCGATGGTGACGCCCGGTCCGCCCCGCTGTCGCGGGGTTTTCTCAGGCGATGAGGTCGTGGATCACGACGTTCTCGTCCCGGCCGGGGCCGACGCCGATCACGCTGATCCGGGCTCCGGAGAGCTCCTCCAGCCGCCGCACGTAGGCCTGGGCGGCCGCGGGCAGCTCGTCGAAGGTCCGGCAGTGCCGGATGTCCTCGAACCAGCCCGGCATCTCCTCGTAGACCGGCTTCGCGTGGTGGAAGTCGGTCTGCGTCATCGGCATCTCGTCGTGCCGGACGCCGTCGATCTCGTAGGCGACGCAGATCGGCACGGTCTCGAGCCCCGAGAGCACGTCGAGCTTGGTGAGGAAGTAGTCGGTGATCCCGTTGACGCGGCTGGCGTAGCGGGCCACGACGGCGTCGAACCAGCCGCAGCGCCGGTCGCGCCCGGTGGTGACGCCGACCTCGCCGCCCTGCTTGCGCAGGTACTCGCCCCACTGGTCGTGCAGCTCCGTGGGGAACGGGCCGGAGCCGACGCGGGTGGTGTACGCCTTGAGGATGCCCACGACGCGCTCGATCCGCGTGGGGCCGACCCCGGCGCCGACGGCCGCCCCGCCCGCGGTCGGGTTGGACGAGGTGACGAACGGGTACGTGCCGTGGTCGACGTCGAGCAGCGTGCCCTGCGAGCCCTCGAGCAGCACCCACTCGCCGGCGTCGAGCGCATTGCCCAGCAGCAGCCGCGTGTCGACGATGCGGTGCCGGAGCGCCTCGGCGTACTGGCTGTACTCCTCGACGACCTCGTCGACGTCGATGGCCTTGCGGTTGTAGACCTTGACCAGGACCTGGTTCTTCTCCTGGAGCGTCCCCTCCAGCTTCTGCCGGAGGATCGACAGGTCGAGCAGGTCCTGCACCCGGATGCCCACGCGGGCGACCTTGTCGCCGTAGGCGGGGCCGATGCCCCGGCCGGTGGTGCCGATCTTCCGCTTGCCCAGGAACCGCTCGGTGACCCGGTCCAGCGCCCGGTGGTGCGGCATGATCAGGTGCGCGTCGGAGGAGATCACCAGCCGCGAGGTGTCGACCCCGCGCTCCTCCAGGCCCGCCAGCTCGTCGATGAGCACCTGCGGGTCGATCACGACACCGTTGCCGATCACCGGAGTGCAGCCCGGCGTCAGGATCCCGGACGGGATCAGGTGGAGGGCGTACTTCTCACCGTCGGGCGTGATCACCGTGTGCCCGGCGTTGTTGCCACCCTGGTAGCGGACGACGTAGGGGACGCGGCCGCCGAGCAGGTCGGTGGCCTTGCCCTTGCCCTCGTCGCCCCACTGGGCACCGATCAGCACGACAGCGGGCATCGGCTCCTGGGTCTCCTGTTCGGTGGGGTGACGGTCGGCGCGCGACACCCGGATCGATCCGGCCGGCAGGTCGGCCGGGGCGGTGGGGCTGGACGGGTGACAGGGTATCGGCATGTCGTCGGTCGAGTTGGACCTCCGCCGCCTGGGTCCCGGGGAGGCGCCGTTGCGGAGCCAGCTGGAGCCGGTCGCCGGGGCCGGGCAGCTGGTGGTGCGCGGCCCGGTCGCGGCCCTGTCGGGGGTGCTGGCGGCGCTGCTGAAAGCGGGCCGCACGGCAGAGGTGCCGGTGGCCTGGGAGCCGACCGCCGACAAGGGCTCGGCCGCCCTGGCGCGCGCGCTGGGGCTCGGCACGGGCACCACCCGGGATCTCACCCTCGTCCGCGACGACCACGGTGGTGTGCTGCTGCACCACGGCCGGATCGAGGCCCCCGGGAACGGCCGCCGCTCCCTGTCGCGCCGGCTGGGCCTGCAGGCGTACCACGACGACATCAAGGTGGCCGACGGCGAGATCACCCGGATCGACGTCCGACCGGACTGGACCGCCGTCGACACCATCGGCGTGACGGTGATGACCCAGCCGCTGCGCCCCACCCGGCAGACCAGCGGGCGCGCCCTCCAGGTCGCCTCCGACCCCGCTCGGGTGGTGCGCGACGGGGTGCCCTACGTGCGCCCCGTCCCCCGGTGGACCTGGTACGCCGACGACCGGGTGCGGTGGCGCCTGGTCCCCTAGGAGCGGCCTGCGCGGGGCCGGGGCCGTCGTGGACACTGGTGGGGCACCCGACCGCCCGAGGAGGACCCGCTGCCGACGTCCTGCTGTCCCGCTGGGTCGACGTGCCGGTGATCACCGATCCGCGCACCTCGTTCGGGTCCCGCGCCGCCGTGGCCCCCGCCGGCCGCCGCTCCCTGGCGCGCACGCTCACCCGGCCGAGCCTGCCCGCCGTCGTCGGACTCCTCGTGGTCGTCGCCTTCTTCGCGGTGCGGGTGCCGGACCTGGTCAGCCCCTTCGGGCTGGCGACGGTCCTGGACACCGCGGCGCTGCTGGGCATCGGCGGCGTCGCCGTCGCGCTCCTGCTGGTGGCCGGGCAGTTCGACCTCTCGGTCGGGGTGGTCGCCGTCGCGAGCTCACTGCTCACGGCGCTGCTGATCGGCCACGCGGGGTGGGGCACCTGGCCGGCCCTGCTCGTCTCGCTGCTGGCGGCGCTGCTCGTGGGGGTGGTCAACGGCGTGCTCGTCGTGAACACCGGCCTGCCGAGCTTCCTGGTGACCCTGGCGACCTTCCTGATCCTGCAGGGCACCTCGCAGGCCGGGGCCCAGGAGGTCGCCGGCGGCACGCGGATCGGCGGTCTGGACCAGGCCCCTGGCTGGTCGTCGGCGACGGCTGTCTTCGACGCGACCGCGCAGCTGGGCAACGGCCGGTTCAGCGTGAGCATCCTCTGGTGGCTCGGCCTCACCGCGCTGGCCACCTGGGCGCTGTGGCGGACCAAGTTCGGCAACGCGGTGTTCGCCAGCGGGGGCGCCCGGCGAGCCGCGCGTGAGCTCGGCGTCCCGGTGCGCCGGACGACGGTGGCGCTGTTCTGCCTCACCGCGGCAGCGGGCTGGCTGCTCGGCACCATGACGCTGGTGCGGCTGGGCAGCGTCCAGGCCGGCGGAACCGTCGGCATCCTCAGCGGGATCGACTTCATCGTGGTGGCGGTCATCGGCGGCTGCCTGCTGACCGGCGGATACGGGTCGACGATCGGCGCCGCCGTCGGCGCCCTGCTGTACGCGGTGGCCCGGCAGGGCATCACCCTGGCCGACTGGGACACCCGCTGGTTCCAGGCGCTGCTGGGGGTGCTCCTGCTGGTGGCGCTGCTGGCCAACGGCGAGGTGCGCCGGCGGCTCCGGGCGAGGCCACGGTCGTGAGCTCCGCCGCCCCCGTCGACGAGGCCGCCGCGCCGGGCCCCACCCCGGTCGTGGAGCTGCGCGGCGTCACCGTGCGGCACGGCAGCGTGCCGGCGCTGAGCCGGGTCAGCGTGGCGCTCCTGCCCGGGCAGATCACCTGCGTCCTCGGGGAGAACGGCTCCGGCAAGTCCACGCTCGTGTCGGTGGTCTCCGGGCTGCGCCGCCACGACGAGGGCGAGCTGCTGGTGGACGGCGTGCCCACCCGGTTCCGGTCCCCCCGGCAGGCGCGGGACCTGGGCATCGCCACCGTGTGGCAGGACCTCGCCGTCGCCCCGCTGCTGTCGGTGTGGCGGAACTTCTTCCTGGGCGTCGAGCCCACGCGGGGGGTGTGGCCGCTGCGCCGCCTCGACCTGGACGGAGCCCGCGAGACCACCGTGCGCGCCATGGCCCGGGTCGGCGTCACCGGGCTGGACCCGGACCAGCCGGCCAGCGCCCTGCGGGCCGGGGAACGGCAGAGCCTGGCCGTCGCCCGCGCGCTGCACTTCGGCGCCCGGGCCCTGGTGATCGACGAGCCCGTCACGCCCATGACCGTGGCGCGCCAGACGCTGTTCGGGCAGTCCGTCCTCGCGGCCCGCACCCAGGGGCTGGCGGTCGTCGTCGTCACCAACAACCCGCGCTACGCCCACCTCATCGGTGACCGGTTCCTGCTGCTGGCCCACGGCCAGGTGGCCGGGAACCTCACCCGCGACGACGTCGACGCCGACGTGCTCACCGCGCTGATGGCCGGCGGGGACCAGCTGACCACCCTGACCGACGCGCTCACCGCGCTGCACCCGGAGCTCGGCGAGCGGTGAAACTCCCCCGGGCCCCCGCCGCGCGGGGGCCCGGGGCCGGTCAGCCGGTGAAGATGCTCACCCCGCCCGGGCCGACCAGCAGCCCCACGACGATGAGCACGATCCCCCACAGCAGCTGCCCGCGGAAGATCGAGAAGATCCCGCTGATCACGAGGATCACCGCCAGGATCCACAAGATCGTTGCCAGCATCCGAAACGTCCCTCCTCCGGGCGCCCTGTCGGCACCGTGCACGCTCCGTGGTTGCCGTTGACGGGTCCCGGCAAACCCCGGGTCGCAAAAACCCAGGTGAGGAGTGCAACGGGCGGCCCGCACCGGCGGGCCGCCCGTCACCGATGGTGACTGCTCAGGAGACCAGCGTCGGATCGCAGTCCCGGAGCAGCTGCGTGCAGCGCTCGGCCTCGGCCGTCTCGCCGATGGCCTCGGCCGCCCGTGCCAGGACGGTGACGCAGCGCAGGAAGCCCCGGTTCGGCTCGTGCGACCACGGGACGGGGCCGTAGCCCTTCCACCCGTTGCGGCGCAGCGCGTCGAGCCCGCGGTGGTAGCCGGTGCGGGCGTAGGCGTAGGCCTGGATGGTGTCGCCGAGCGCCCGCTCGGGGCGGCTCATCGCCTCCTCGGCGAGGCCGGCCCACACCGCGCTCACCGTGGGGTGGTGCGCGGCGACCTCCGCGAGCGTGGCGCCCTCGGCGAGCTCGGCGTCGGCCTCCGGCGTGGCCGGCAGCAGCGTGGCCGGCGGCTCGCCCAGCAGGTTTCCGTGGGAGTGGCTCATCGTCAGGCCCCCTGCGACTGGCCGGCCGAGAGCAGGTGCTCGCACGCCTCGACGACACGGGCGGCCATGTTTGTCTCGGCGGCCTTCATGTAGCTGCGCGGGTCGTAGACCTTCTTGTTGCCGACCTCGCCGTCGATCTTCAGCACGCCGTCGTAGTTGCTGAACATGTGCCCGGCGATGGGCCGGGTGAAGGCGTACTGGGTGTCGGTGTCGACGTTCATCTTCACGACGCCGTAGGAGAGCGCCTCGCGGATCTCCGACTCCGCCGAGCCCGAGCCACCGTGGAAGACCAGGTTGAACGGCTTGGCGTCCTCGCCGAGGCCGAACTCCTTCGCGACCAGCGCCTGCCCGCGCTGGAGCACGTCGGGGCGGAGCTTGACGTTGCCCGGCTTGTAGACGCCGTGCACGTTGCCGAAGGTCGCCGCGAGCAGGTAGACCCCGCGCTCCCCCAGCCCCAGCTTCTGCGCGGTGCGCAGGAAGTCGCCGTCGGCGGTGTAGAGCTTCTCGTTGATCTCGGCGACGACGCCGTCCTCCTCCCCGCCGACGATGCCGATCTCCAGCTCCAGCACGAGCTTGGCGGCGGCGGACTTCTCCATCAGCTCCTCGGCGATGTCGAGGTTCTCACCGAGCTCGATCGCCGAGCCGTCCCACATGTGCGACTGGAACAGCGGCTCCTGCCCGGCGTCCACCCGGTCCTTCGACAGCGCGATGAGCGGGCGGACGTAGGAGTCGAGCTTGTCCTTGGGGCAGTGGTCGGTGTGCAGCGCCACGTTGATCGGGTACTTCTCGGCGACGACGTGGGCGAACTCGGCGAGCGCCACCGCGCCGGTGACCATGTCCTTGACCCGGGTGCCCGAGCCGAATTCGGCGCCGCCGGTGGAGAACTGGATGATCCCGTCGCTGCCGGCGTCGGCGAAGCCGCGCAGCGCCGCGTTGATCGTCTCCGAGGAGGTGCAGTTGATCGCCGGGTAGGCGAACCCGCCCTCCTTCGCGCGGCTGATCATGTCGGCGTAGACCTCGGGGGTCGCGATGGGCATGGGGGTGCTCTCCTCCGTCGGGAACGGCTGTACGGCGCTGTACGGGCGAACGTCGGTGATCAGTATCGCGCTGCGCCCCCGGCCGCGACAGCACGGGCGGCAGCGGAGCCCGACCGGGCGACACCGGGTCGGCCCGGGTCGGGCACCGGTCAGCCCTGCTCGATGCGGCTGACCACCCGGGCGGCGACGACCACCGGGTCGTAGGTCGGCGAGAACGGCGGCGCGTAGGAGAGGTCGGACCCGGCGAGGTCCTCGGCGGTCATCCCCGCCCAGATCGCGGCGGCCAGCACGTCGATCCGCTTGCCCGAACCGGGGCCGCCGACGATCTGGGCGCCGAGCAGCCGCCCCGAGCCCGCCTCGCTCAGCAGCTTGATCGCGATCTCCTCCGCGCCGGGGTGGTACCCGGCCTTCGTCGTCGCCTCCACGGTGTCGGTGCGGTAGTCGAACCCGGCATGCTCGGCCTCGGTGGTGCACAGCCCCGTGCGGCCGATCTCCAGGTCCCCCACCTTGGTCAGCGCCGTCCCCAGCACCCCGGCGAAGCGGGCTGCCCGGCCGCCGACGACCGAGCCGGCCACCCGGCCCTGCTTGTTCGCGTGGGTGCCCAGGGCGACGTGGGCGACCTCGCCGGTGACCCGGTGGAAGGTCTGCGAGCAGTCGCCGGCGGCGTAGATCTCCGGGTGCGAGCGGGTGCGCTGGGTGCGGTCGACGTCGATGGCGCCGGTGGTCCCGAGCCGGATGCCGGCCTGCTCGGCCAGCGCCACCTCCGGCCCCATGCCCAGGCCCAGCACCACCAGGTCGGCGTCGTAGCTGCCGGCGTCGGTGCGCACCCCCCGCGCCCGGCCCGACTCGTCCACCAGGATCTCGCGGACCGCCTGGTCGGGGTGCATCTCCATGCCCATGGCCCCCATGCCGGCGCAGACCCGCTGGGCCATGTCGGCGTCGAGCAGCTGCATCGGCAGCGGGTCGGCGAGCACGACGGTGACCGCCAGCCCCCGCCGCTGCAGCGCCTCCGCCATCTCCAGCCCGATGTAGCCGCCGCCCAGGACCAGGGCGCGGCGGGGACCGGCGTCCAGGGCGGCCCGGATGGCGGCGCCGTCGTCGAGCCGGTGCACGCCGAAGACGCCCGGCGCGTCCAGGCCGGGGATCGGCGGGCGGGTCGGGCGGCCTCCCGTGGCGACGAGGAGGCGGTCGTAGCCGATCCGCTCGCCGGTGTCGGTGACGACCTTCCCGGCGTCGGGATCGATCCCGACCGCCCGCGTGCCGGTGTGCACGGTGATGTCCCGGGCGGCGAACTCCGCCGGCGTCCGGGCGATCAGCTCGTCCCGGCCCTGGACCTCCCCGCCCACCCAGTAGGGGATGCCGCAGGCGGAGTACGAGACGACGTCGCCCTGCTCGAGCACGACGATCTCGAGGTCGTCGGCGTTCCGCAGCCGGCGGGCCTGGGCCGCCGCGGACATCCCGGCCGCGTCGCCTCCGATGACGAGGAACCGCTCCCTGCTCATCGCCCCAGCGTGGCACCGGCCGGCGCGCTGCGGAACACCGTGCCGGGGTTGAGCAGGCCGGCCGGGTCGAGCGCGGACTTGATCGAGCGGTGCACGTCCAGCGACACCGGGCCGATCTCGCGCTCCAGCCAGTCGACCTTGAGCACACCCACCCCGTGCTCGCCGGTGATCGTCCCGCCCAGCGACAGCCCGAGCTCCAGGATGTCGTCGAAGGCGGCGTAGGCCCGCTGCCGCTGGTCGGCGTCGCCGCCGTCGAAGCAGACGGTCGGGTGCATGTTGCCGTCGCCGGCGTGCCCGACCACCCCGACCACGACGGCGCGCTCCGCGGCGATGCGGTCGCAGCCGTCGAGGAACCCGGCGATCCGCGACCGGGGGACGGCGACGTCGTCGATGAGGATCGCGCCCCCCACCTGCTGCAGGGCGGGCAGCGCCATGCGCCGGGCGGCGAGGAGCAGGTCGCCCTCGGCCTGGTCCTCGGTGGAGTGGACGAACTGCGCGCCGGCCTCCTCGCACAGCGCGGTGAGCGTCGCGATCTCCTCGGCGGCGGCCGCCCCGCCGGTGTCGGACTGCGCCACCAGCAGCGCGCGGGTGTCGTGGTCCAGGCCGGCCTTGAGCACCTGGTCCACGGTGCGGATGCAGGTGTTGTCCATGATCTCCAGCAGGCTGGGCACCAGCCCCGCGGTGACCACCCGCTCGACGACCTGGCCCGCCTGGGCCGTCGTGGCGAAGGATGCGGCGAGGGTGACCGGCGCCTTCGGTGCGGGCCGCAGCGCGAGCGTCGCCTCGGTGATGACGCCGAGGGTGCCCTCGGACCCCACGAACAGCCGGGCGAGGTCGTAGCCGGCCACGCCCTTCACGGTGCGGCGCCCGGTGCGGAGCACCCGGCCGTCGGCCAGCACGACCTCCAGGCCCAGCACGTAGTCGGTGGTGACGCCGTACTTGACGCAGCACAGACCGCCGGAGTTGGTGGCGAGGTTGCCGCCGAGGGTGCACCAGTCGTAGCTGCTCGGGTCCGGCGGGTAGAACAGCCCGCTGCCGGCGACCGCGTCGCGCAGCTGCTTGTTCACCACCCCCGGCTGGACGACGGCCAGCCGGTCGGCCGGCGAGACCTCCAGGACGGCGTTCATGCGGGTCATCACCAGCGTGATGCCCCCGTCCACGGCGTTGCTGCCGCCCGCGAGCCCGGAGCCGGCGCCCCGCGGGACCACCGGGAGGCCGTGCCGCGAGGCCACGCGCATCACCGCGACGACGTCGTCGGTGCGGCGCGGGAACACCACGGCCGCCGGGGTTCCGGCGGGCGCCATCATCGCCTGGTCGCGGGCGTAGCCGGCCGTCACGTCGGGGTCGGTCAGGACGCCGTCGGGGCCCAACGCGTCGGTCAGCTCGGCGAGCCACGTCGCCGTCGTCGTGGTCACCGTCACACCGTACGGCCTCCAGTCCGGGGGGGGGGGCGGGGGGGGGGGGGTGGGCCGGGCCGCGCGGGCGGGGCGCCCGGGCGGGGG